>JALGYA010000196.1 GCA_029824475.1 Fimbriimonadia bacterium
CGACCGAGCGCTGGGCGGCCTTGGTGAACGACAAGGGATTCGGTCTGGGCATCCATCAGCCCAGCTGCGTCAGCTTCCTGGGAGGCTTCGCCGGCAAACCCGGCACTGGCGGCCCCCAAGACAACCCCACGGGCTACATCGCACCCATCAGGCGTGAAATCCTGGACCACAACATCCAGCACAGCTACGCCTACACACTCATCGTCGGCGATTTAGAATCGATCCGCCGATTCGTCTACGAAAAGTCAGCAAAGCTCACGCCCCCTAACGACCGTTTCGACACATCGCGTAAAGGCTGGATCACCCACAACTGCCAGGACACCGGCTGGCCCATCCGCGGCGAACTGGACGTACGCCTCAACGGCCCCGACCCACAGCTCGTCGGCCCTGAAACCGTCTGGTCCACCGTCGACGCTCCCACACTCCACATCCACGCAGCGTTCACGACACAGGACACACAAGCTGAGGTCTTCGTCACGACTCTGGACGACGACGGCAAGCCGATTACCAGCTCGGTCTCTTTCCCGATCAATGGAGATGGCGTGTTCCGCACCTACGCAGTCGACCTGGCATCCAATCCCAGATACTTGGGCACCGCCATCCAGCTCAGATTAGACCCAGTGCCCCAAGGCGGTCCAAAAGATCGCGTTCGGATCAAGTCGATCGGCTTCGCAAAGCCGAAGTGAGAATAGGGAAACGAGCCTCATCATTGGCCGACTCACATCACTCATGCGCCTAGATATCTCAACCTCCCGTTCTCGGCGAAGAACGACCAGCACCGAGAATTCCTGGTGCGGCCAAGAGGATTCGAACTTCCTTTCCATGTTCAATGCACTGTAGCGTTACTCGAAAATGTCAAATATCGTTGGATGTTGAGAGGGTGTTATGAAGTAATTTTGCTGGCAACTTTGAAAAAAGGCCATAATGTCAAGCATGGACGGACAAAAAGGAATGAAGCTAAAGAGCCTTCTTTTGGATGTCCCACATGGGTTTCTGGTCGACTCCAAGTGGCTGACCGCCAGGGGGGTCTCGAGGCAGTCAGTGTCGCACTACGCCAAGCAGGGCTGGCTTGTTAGGCTGGCGCACGGCGTCTATGCCAGGCCGAACCAAGCCATGCTGACCGGGACAGACAGAACCATCGCGTGGGAGTCAATGGTGCTGTCGATGCAGCAGCTCATGAACTACCCGGTGCATGTTGGGGGAACAACAGCACTGGCTCGCGAAGGATACGGTCACTACGTGCCCCTAAAGAGGCAAGCCGTCTATCTCTACGGAAGGCCAGTGCCGAAGTGGGCAGCAGCCATCCAGACAGATGCAAGTCTGGAGTTGAGGAACTGCAGCCTATTCCGCAATCTGGACACGGCACTAACAGAAGAGGCCGAACGACCTCAAAGAGCCAGGTCAGCAAGCACTCGTGACTGGAAAATGAGGATGTCGATGCCAGAGCGAGCGATCCTCGAGGCGATCGATGAACTGGTGCCAAGCGAGAGCTTTGACCCGGTCGACCGTATGTTCGAGGGGTTGACAAATCTGCGCCCAAGCATGCTGATGAACCTCTTGAAGGAGTGCTCAAGCATCAAAGTGAAGCGGCTGTTCTTTGTGTTTGCCGACCAGCACGCTCATGCATGGAGAAAACACTTGGATGACGCTCAGATCGACCTAGGATCCGGTGACCGTTCATACGTAATAGGTGGCAGGCTCCACCCTAAGTACCGCATAACAGTCCCGCGAGGGTTCGTGAAGCCCGCCACACCACACTCAAATGATATACGATGATTTTTCAGCACAGGTACAGCTCCTAGTAGCCGTATTGCCCCAAGTCGCGAAGGAACCCGATTTTGCGCTGAAAGGCGGGACGGCCATAAACCTGTTCTATCGCGACATGCCACGCCTCTCGGTTGATGTCGATCTCACTTTCCTGCCACTGCTCGACCGCGAGGATAGCCTCATACGCATTGATGAAGGATTTGAGAGAATCTCCTCTCACATTTCGGGCAGCATGGCCGGCACCACCACCAAGAGAACTCAGGGCGGCGGCGAGGGTGACACAAGAATCACAGTATCTCGTGGTGGCATGACCGTGAAGATTGAGACCTCGCCCGTGGCTCGAGGCGTGGTTGGAAAACCAGAACTAAAACGAATCTCAGAGGCAGCAGAGCATCGATTTGGATTCGCCGAAATGAACGTCGTTTCCTTTGAAGATCTATTCGCTGGGAAGATTGTTGCCGCGCTGGACAGACAGCACCCGCGAGACCTTTTCGACGTGATGCAGCTATATGAGAAGGAAGGAGTTTCCGACCAGCTGCTTAATACAGTCCTCGTCTATGTCGCGAGTCACAACCGCCCGATTCACGAGCTCCTGGATCCAAACCTAAAAGAGCTTCACTGGGCCTACGACAGGGAATTCAACGGCATGACATCGGAAGAGGTGCCGTTGGAAGACCTGGAGGCCACTCGTAGAATGCTGATCGAGGACCTTCGGAGTCGGCTGGGTACCCCTGCCCAGAAATTCCTGCTGTCACTTCACGACGGTGAACCGGATTTTGATGCTATCGGCTGCCAGACCGCTCTAGAACTCCCGGCAGTTAAATGGAAGATAAGAAACCTCAGAATTCTGATGCGAGACAATCCTGAAAAGCACCGTGATCAGCGAAGTAGAGTCTCTGATCTGTTTAGCTGAGAATCGCTTTGCTTTGACGCGAGCTGACTCAAACAGGACAGGCAGCAATCGACAGTTAATGGCGAGGCGGAGAGGATTCGAACCTCCGACCTCTCGCTCAGGATGCGAGCGCTCTATTCAAAATACCAAAGCTATACGGGCTTCGCCCAGGCGAACTCGCACAGCGTCACGCCGTGCGTGTTCAGAACGCTCGAATCCTCCGGCCCGCAGGACGAAAAATACGTCTTCCCGCGATACTCCAAAACCACCGAGGCATGGCCGAACAGTGTCGCCACACAGTTCTCAGAGAAGTCAAACGACCAGGGATCATCCGACACAACCACCGGCGTCTCCGTGTACCGCCGGTGCGCATAAGTGAAGAACAGATACCAGAGCCCGTGCGCCTCAACCAAGAACGGCGACTCCATCAGCGTCGCCCACTCGCAGTCGTCCACGCCCATCACAATCTCCGGCCCTGAGAACGTCACGAAATCCCGCGTCACCAGCCGGATGATCTGTGACTGCTTCACGCCCTTCGCACCAAACGTAGTCAGATGAATCCAAAACTCGCCGTTCGGCCGGGCCATGATCTGCGGGTCACGGGTTGAAATCCACAGGTCATCAGGCAGGATAGGCACGTAGGTGCGTTCCCACTCCTCCAAGTCTGAAGACCAGCAGACTTCCAGCCGCCGCGTGTCCTCCAGCCGTGTTTCCAAGACCATCGCGTACTTTTCCCGGTCCGGCACCCAAACGACAGCAGGCGCACCCAGATACTCCGTGCCCTCGCTCTCATCCAGCGCCCAATCGTGCCGCTTCCACTCGCCCATCGGGTCGGTCGTGCTCATGTGCCCCAGGTAAGGGTGATACCGATAAAGCTCCTTCCCCTCCGGCGGATGCGGGTTATTGATGCCAAACCAGTGCAGCCGGCCCGTCTTGTCCTCGATGAAGCAGTGGTCATTCGTAAACCACCCCTTCTGGCCTGGATTATCCGGGTTGGCAGGGATTACCTCCTTGCTCTCGCCAAGCAGCACAGGAATCGGGGCATCCGCAACGGTGTGTGGCTCAAAAGCCGAAGCCTTGCCCATCAACCCCGCAGCTCCCACAGCGCCCATGAATCCACGCCGGCTGATCTTCTTTCCCGCATCTGACATCAGCCGCAATTTACCAGAGCTAGCCGTGCCTGGACCGCTCCTGAATCGTTCAAATGTTGAGAGGGATACAGCATGTTTACTGCTAACGTCATAGCCTCACTGGCTCTTTCTTCCGTTGGTTTAGCCCAGGGGCAAGATCTTCCAGTTCTGGAGCCGGATTGGTCGGTTTCCATCAGCCCACGGTTTGGAGCTGCAGCCGTGGAGAGTGGGAAGTACCTGTTCCCCTTCTCTCACGACATCCTGGCCTGCATCGACCTGGAGGCCGGAAAGCTGAAGTGGGAGGCCGCCTATCCCCCTCGAGACCGCTGGTACTACTGGAGTGGCTTGAGCAGAGGGGGCAGCGGCCTCATCGTTAAGGCAACTGGGAATTACGTATTTTGGTCACGCTGGCCAGATCCTCGCGTCACAGTATTCTCGCTTTCGACAGGCGAACAAGTCGAGCAGTTCGACTTTGACACGCAGCGCGGCGACAGCTTCTTGGAGGTCGAGGGGCACCTCCTCGTCTGCCCCATAGCCAGTACGGGACCGATGTTGAGTTGCGTGCGATCCGCCTCGATGACTTGAAGCTGTTTAATCAGGTTCCAGCCAGCGTCATCAACTCGTTGCCTGGCGAGAGCCTTCTCACCGACTCAGCCCTATTCAAGGTTGAGAACAAGGGCACTCCTGACGCAGCTCTCAAGGAGATCACGTTCAAGGCCTGGGCTGAGCCATTCCTGCTTGACGGCTATGAAACCGTAGACGACATGCCTTGGGTTTACAACGCCCATGTTCTCCAGTTCAACGCCACCGACTACCTAGTTTATGGCGGCCAGGAGGTGGACAACCCAGACATGGGCGGCAGCGCCAGCAGTAACAGGGAGCGATCCTTCGCCGGTCTATGGCGTGTCACTGAGAAGGGCGAAGCGGAAGAAGTGTGGAGCTACTCCTTTGAGAGCGGCGGCGGCTCGATTATTGCATGGTACGGGCGGTTCATGGTGAGGGACTACTACATCCTTCAGGACCGACGCAGCTTGACGTTAGAACTCAGCGGCAACGGGCACCTCGTTGACATCCTTGAGGTGGGCGAGTGGTTCATGTCAGATGGACAAGAATTTGCTCTGGATGCGATTGGATTGAAGTCCAATCAGTACATCATCATGGGGGGGAATCGAAGCAGTCTCAGGCCACTAGCAAGGCTCCCGGAGGTGCCTAAAAACAGCCGTGGTTCTCTTCGGGGCACGCAGTTTGGGCTGATACGAACCGTCCGAACGCGCTCTGATGGAGAGATAGTCTCAAGAGTGTTAATTGAGCTTTTTGCTCCTAAAGCGAAATAGCGACCTGGTGTCCAGGCTCAATCCGCAACCAAAAGCCGATCTCAGGAGTCTTCCGCTGCCTTAAACAAAACTAGCCCGATCATTGCTGACCGGGCTAGTTGATGTCAATTCAGAGGCTCAGCTGTTGCCTTTGCGGTGCTTCTTTTTCTTCGGCACCGAATCGCCTTTGTTGTTCCAGGGCTGCTGCTTCTGGCCGCCGCCGACCTTGGCGCGTGAACGCTGCGGCACGGCCCCTGCGTAAGTGCTCTTCTTGGTCTTTCGCTCTGCCTTCTTCTCGTCAGTCCAGCGTGCCTTCTTAGCGGGCTTTGGCTCGAAGGCTCCACCCTGGTTCTGGCTTTTGTACTCGTAGCGATGCTGATTGCTGCTCTGGTGTCGGTCCCCACGGCTCTGCCGCTGATCTCGGTCGCCATAGCTGGGTCGCTGGTCGCGATTGCCGTAGCTGTCTCGCGAATAGTTGGATCGCTGATCTCGGTCACCGTAGCTGCGTCGCTGATCCCCGTAGCCGCCACGCTGATCTCGATCACCGTAGCTGGGCCGCGAGTCTCGGTTCCCGTAGCCGCCTCGATCATCTCGGTGGCTGTGGTTGGGCCGGCGACCATGGTCTGAATAGCTGGACCGGTTGTCCCGGCTGCCATAGCTGGGTCGCTGGTCGCGATTCCCGTAGCTGCTTCGATCCCGATTCCCATGGCTGGGCCGCGAATCGCGGTTGCCGTGCTGCCGGGCGCCCTCGTCGTTGTAGCTGGCACGATAGCCGCTGTGGCCATCGTTGTTGAATCGGTCGCTGTGATCGCGATCGTTGCGCTGTCGATCGTGCGAGTCGCGCTTCGTGCCCTTGAAATCTCTGTTCGGTCGCTGTGGCTTCTTGCCGCTGCGGGGAGCCGCCTCGCTCTTGCGTGAGTGGCCCTGGCCTTCCGGCAGACTGCCGAGGAATGCGCCGCTGTTCTCCAGGTTCTCAACATCAGGGTGGCCGAACTGCGCGTCAACCCGAACATCAACCTGCATCTTCTGAACGCTCTTGCGCTGGTCACGGGTGACCAGGCTGATCACGTCACCGGCGGCACCGGCTCGCGCCGTTCGGCCGGATCGGTGCAGATAATCCTTGTGATCCTCTGGCGGATCGTAGTGAACGACACACGCCACAGCGTCGATGTGAATGCCTCGTGCCGCAACGTCTGTTGCGATCAGAGCTTTCACTCTGCCGGAGCTGAAGTCCTGCAGTGCACGCTTTCTAGCGTTCTGCGAAAGCCCGCCGTGGATGGGAGAGGCCTTCGTGCCCGTCTTGCCCAGTCTGTCGGACAGCCGGTCTGCACCGCGTCGTGTCCGGGTGAAGACGATAGCTCTGCCGGTGCTCTCGATGAGCGCCGCTGTGTGGTCCGTCCGCTCATCGCGGTCAACCAGCCAAAAGTGGTGTCGGGCCTCAACGGTGTCGGGATCGATCGAGCCAGCTTCGTGCCGAACCGGGTCCTTCTGGAAGTCCCGCACGAGAACAGCAACGTCGCCGTCAAGAGTCGCAGAGAACAGAAGAGTCTGGCGAGTCTCGGGTGTCTCTGAAAGGATCCGCTTGACTGCGGGCAGGAAGCCCATATCAGCCATTCGGTCGGCTTCGTCCACGACCACCATCTCGACTTCGTCGAGCTTGATCGCGCCCTTCTCCATCAAGTCTTCAAGTCGGCCAGGGGTTGCGACCAGAACGTCTAGGCCGTTGCGAAGGGCTACCAGCTGCGGCCCGTAGCCGACGCCGCCATAGACAGCGAAAACACGCCGCTTGCCCAACGCTCCGATCGGCGCCAATTCGTCCTTGATCTGCTCAGCCAGCTCACGTGTCGGAGCCAGGATGAGTGCGCGAGGGCGGTTCTTATTAGGAACGCCAACTCGAGCGATAACAGGGAGACCGAAGGCGAAGGTCTTGCCTGATCCGGTCGGGGCCTTTCCGCAGACATCCTTGCCGGCCATCGCATCGGGGATGGTGGCAGCCTGGACGGGGAACGGCTCGGTAATGCCTTTCTTTGAAAGGGCGTTGACGATCTTATCTGGCAAACCCAGATCTGAGAATGTGGTTGACATATTCGGCTCTATTGGCGGGCGCGTTGCGCCACTCTCGCTCCGACACAAAACTGCGCTTGCAGATGTGTGGAGTGCGGCCGAAGAGGCAAATCAACCGGGTGAGAAAAAACTGCTTGTCCAACGGGGACGCTCTTGGTAGAGCTGGCCTCCACCCGTTGGGGCAGACGGAATAGTGACATATCCACCTCCAACTAGGCCGGGACAGGCGGCGATTCAGACCTAGTCCGCGTAAACGCGGACCTCGAACACATTCGCCGTCTCAGCCCCGTTCGTCGCCATCACATGCAGCCTCAGAGCCTTAACCCGGCCTGAAACCTTGTGCCGACGCACCCGCTCGTAGTTGTCCTTGACCTCGACCAGAGTTTCCTCTGACCCGTCAGCCATCCGCCCGATCAATCGGTAATCCTTAACCGTCTCCGGCTGTGGACCGCGCACCATGGTTGCAGTCACCCAGTCCGATGCCGAAAGCGTCAGCTGCCGGTGGAACCCAGTGTCAAACGTGAGCTGGACAGTTCCGATATCCAAAGCCGAAGACCACCCCAGCTCAATCCAGGCCCCAAAGCTCTTCATCTCACCCATCCAGCCGTGAAGCGCAGCGTCCTTGCCGGTCATGTGCCGGTGATGGCCATCAATGATCAGCTCAGCTTCGCCATTGCCCTCCTCCACGCCAGAAGATGTCACCGATGCCTGCCGAGCCAGGTCGTCCGGGTCCTCGTTCACAACGCCGCGGATCGTCTGATCCTGCTTGATCAGCAGCTGTTGAAGATCACTCATATGTCGGCGCCGAAGCTCACGCGGGGTAATGCCTTTCGCAGCGCACATATGCGCCGCCGTACCGATAGCCTGTCCTGTGCAGGCACAGGTCGCCATCACGCGCGAAGATGTGAAAGCAACGTGCGAACTTGAAATGTTTCGCCCAGCCATCATCATGTTGACGATGTTTCTACTGTACAGAGATTCCAGCCAAATGTTATACACAGCCTTCACCTTAATCGATTTGAATGGAGGATTGTCCGAGTCATTGAATCCACCCGGAGGGTGCTCATCAAATCCCCAGCCGCCAATCGAAACACCGTCATCTCGCTTCCTCCAGCCGCCATCCAGGTCAGCCTGCGTCTGGACGTGGTCACCATATATTCGTCGGCTCTCGCGCTTGCCAGGAATCATTCCCACCGTCTGCAGAGCCCAGTTCGCCGAATCCTTCTTATCGCCTGAATTCTTGATGTAATCCCAAACCCCAGTCACGACCTGCAGAAGCTCAAACCGGATCTGCTCATTGTCGTCGATCGTGTCGCCGTCGCCGCCCAGCTCGATCCACCAGAACCCGTACTCATAAGAGCCGCTGCCGACCCCACGATGCTTCAGCATCGACTTGTCGATCTTCCGCGACCACTTGGGCGGTGTATACGGCATCGGCTTGTCGTACTTCCGAGCCGTAAACAGAATGCTCGAGCCCTGCGACTTCATATCGCCCTCTTCAAGAGCGTACGACTCGCCGTACTCTGCCCGAGGCTCGCGTCCACGCCGGAACTCCGCCCCAGCCTCCAGGGCCAGCCTTGAGTCCCCCGTACAGTCGCAGAAGACATGAGACGCAACCACATAGATCCGCTCAGTCTTATCGCACCTTGCCTCGATAGTCTCAATCCTGTCCCCAGAGACCTGGGCCCGGAACACGGAAGTGTCCAGAAGCAGCGTGATGTTCGGCTCAGAAATCACCTTGTCATAGAGCATCAGGTCGAACAGCTCCCAAGCTCTATGCGGGTTGTGCACGGCATCCTCAACACGCAGTTCATCGATCAAGCCGCCTTCGCGCCAGCCAACGTGCGATCCATGCGAATCCGCGCCGACAATGTGCATCTTCACTTCGCTCGATGCGTTCCCGCCGAGCCGTGAACGATCCTGGATCAGAACAACCTTGCTGCCGTTCCGCGCGGCACTCAGAGCCGCACAAACCCCAGCCATGCCGCCGCCCGCGATGCAGACATCAGCCTCCAGTTCGTGGCGTTTCATGAATTTCTCGCCGCCAGCCTGGCTCTCTTCGACTGACTCCGAGGCAGATGAACCAGACCGGTGCCCGATCTTGAACCCGGTCGCATCGACCATTAGGGAATAGCCAGCCATCATGCCAGCGTTCTGAAGGAATTCACGTCTCTTCATAGTCTCAAACCATTGGCGGCTTCGGCCGCCGGTCGACGTGCAGCGAAAGCACGTCCGGCCGGGCGTAATGTCCGCCCGCATCCAGGTTCCAGGATGCCGCATTGATCACGTTCAAGTCCAGGTCAGCGTAGAGAATTCCCTCAGCCCCGCTCAGCGGGCCAGCCAAGATATCCCCATCTGGGCCGGTAATCGAAGACCCACCACCCTTCACCCACTTCTCCTGATCCTCACCATATGAGTCACGAACTGCGGCCAACTCATCAGGCAGGTCACAAGGCCGAAAAGCCAGCGTTGAGTTCAAATAGAACGCCCGAGCCTCCTTCGCCGAGTGCCGCATTGTCGAGATCCACGGCTCACCCTCATCAAAGGTCGGCGCAGCGATGATCTGCGCCCCGCCGGCGATCTGCGCGAACCGCGCCAGCGGCATGTAGTTCTCCCAGCAGATCAAGCAGCCCACGCGGCCAACGGCCGTATCCCACGGCCCGATTGTTGAGCCGTCGCCCTGAGACCAGAACATCCGCTCCGGCCCGGTGGGCACGAGCTTCCGGTGGCACGCGATCAGCTCACCCTCGGGCCCGATCAACAGGTTTGAGTTGTAGAGGCTCTTTCCGCTGCCTTCCGAATTCACCTCGCTCACGCCAATGCTGAGCGTTACGCCGACGTCGGCACAGCACTCTTTGAGCGCCGCCACACATTCGTCGTCAACCGAGACCCCCTCCTCCACCAGCCGCCCATAAAGCCGTCGCGTCTGATCGTAGTCAGCGATCGTATCAGTCCAGACCCAGATCGGATAGCCAGGGATAAACGCCTCCGGAAGAACCACCAGGTCAGCGCCCTCGGCGGCAGCCTCACGGATCAGCGCACAAGCCTTCTCAGCCCCGGCCATTTTGTCTAAGAACACAGGAGTCGCCTGCACGCACGCAGCCTTCACGGTTGACATGACGAGGATTATGCTCCGCACCCGCGCCTCCCAACCGCTCATCGATGAAAATTCAATAAACAGTAGACAAATATGCACTGTCACGATTGCCCGTGGTGTAGAATCGGTCAAACCGTCAACGCAGATGGCAGAGACGGGAGGTTTGACAAACAGATGAACGCTTCACAAATGATTTCAGGCGGACTTGACCAAGTCCTCGCGATGTTCATGATCGATGTTGAGAACATGACAGATGAGCAGCTCGCCGAGAAAAAGATGGGTGTAGGACGCAGCCCGATTGACATGACTGCAGAGGTCGCTCTATTCAACGCCATGTGCTCCAAGATCCTGAGCGGTGGCACAGCGCAATACGACCCGGAGGCAATGGGTGCAGCCATGGCTGAGCTGGACTCTCGCGAGAAGGCCTGTGCGGCGCTAAAGGAGAACACCGACAAACTCTCCGGAGTCATTGGCGGCCTCAGCGACGAGGACCTCGGAGCAGAAATCACTGCACCTTGGGGTGAACCGATCACCAAAGCTGGCCTCGCCAACATGTGTGTCGGGCACATGATGTACCACGACGGGCAGATCAACTTCATCCAGACCCTCAATGGTGACAACGAAGTTCACTGGATGAAGCTGAAGGGTTAATCAGCAGACTCCGCAAACAAAAAAAAAAGGCCGGCCAGCAGTGATGCTGGCCGGCCTCTATCTTTGAGGGGCTTAGGAGCCCATTCCTTTGTGGCCGAAGGCCATGCCTGGCTTATCAGCCTTGGCAGTCTTCTTCAGCGTAGCCAGTGAATTGGCCACGGAAGCTCGAATCTGGTCTTCCTTGAATCCAACCACGACATCCTGAACCACTCCGTTGCCGTCAACGACGAAGAAGGTGGGGTAGCCCCAAGCCTTCAAGTCCTTGAAAAGCTGGTCGTTGGCGTAAGTGAAGGTGTAGGTGTAGCCGTGCTCCTTCAC
>JALGYA010000017.1 GCA_029824475.1 Fimbriimonadia bacterium
GTAGTTGACGCCAGGCCGCTGATCGGGGCCGATGATCACTTCACTGCCAGGCACGATCTGGGATCGCTTGAATCCTGATCCGCCCGTAGCGGGAGTTCTGCGATCCAGCGGGCTCGGAATGCCGCCAGGCTGTGTCGGGACTCGCAGATCGATAAAGCGCGCTGCATAAGAGCTACGCGGCTGATCCGGAGCGAAAGCTGCGCCGTTGTGATAAAGCCAGTTGAATCGCCGGTTGATTCCGACATCGATGTTGCCATCTGCATCGGAGAAATCGAATCCCCCCCAGTCGCCGCTGGAAGGATCGACCATGAACGGGATCGCTGGACCGGTGTGGATTCCGGTCTGACCGAGCGCTGCCAGGGCAGCGCTAGTCGGAACTCGGTACTGGAAGTCCGGGTTGGTGCCGCCGATCGCGCCGACGTCTCGGATGTCAAAGCTGGAGGTGAGGTTTCCGCTCTTTGCATCAAGCCTGACCGGGATGAACAGCTCGTCCCAAGGAGCGAGCGATGCAGCTGCCGTGATGGACTGATTGAAAGGATAAGGCGTGCCGTCGGCCTTCATGCCAGCGAACAGCTCTGGAGCGAACAGGCTTGTGCCGTCGCTGCCAGTCTGGATCAGCCCAAATGCAGGGTCTCTCAGCGAATCAAGATACGGGTCACCGATGGTCCAGGGCTGCTGAACCGCGCCGCCAGACAACGGGCCCCAGCCCGTGCCAGGATTATAGAGGCTCGGCTGAATTCGGACACTGCGTGCGTCGAGAGCATGCTTTTCTGTCTCCAGCATCACCGGTCCAACCTTCGCGGCATTTCCAGACTCAAGACCAGCAGCGACTGCTGTGTTAGCCGTAGTCGCCTCTCCAGTAACCAGAGCAGGCTGGAACCGTGCGAGCGGAGTGACCCGCGGCATGCCGTTGAAGGCGATCAGCCGATCAGTTCGGAGATCGATCTCAAAGCTGATCATGTCGAAGCGGCTCTCAGGAGTAATCGGAACTGCACGTGAGGACCAGGCAACTCGGCGGGCGATCTGCTCTGGCGAATCGCCAGGCAGAGGCGTAAAGAACGACGGGTCGTCCAGGATCGGCTCAAGCGTCACCGGGTCGACGGCGAAGAACACGTCGTTGGCGACCTTAACGTTCGGGGTTGCCGGATTGGAATCCGTGTCCGCAAATCGATAGGGTGTCACTTCAGCACGGTAGAGAACGTAGAGGTTGTCTCGATCCTCAGCGTCACCGATGAAATAGCGTGCACCGGCCGATGTCTCGTACTTGACGTACGGGTTCAGGTACGGCAGTTCCGGATCGCGCAGCCCGATGAAGTACCGGACCATTGTGCTGCCTGGTGCTGCCGGGAAGTTCGGCTGGCCGAGCGGTGCGTCTGCAGTCGGGTCGATTCGCCCTGTATCGGGGTTCACGAATTCGCCGGGATTGGTGAAGGCCGAAGGAGAGCCCTTTGCTGCCGGGAAGAAATCGATCTTCGCGTTGGGCAGGATCATCGGGACAGGAACATTGGTGTCATCTGGAAGCACGATCAGGATGTTCCCGCCGTCACCAGATGTCGGCCTAACTGCTGCCGCAGAACCCAGCTCGCCGAAGACTCTATTCTGAACACCATTCGCGACACGTTGAGCATGGCCAAGGGCTGACGCAGCACGCGTGATGTTGAAGCCCTGAATCATCGGCACCATGATGATGCCGAGCAGAATCGACGTCAGCGCGACGACGACCAGCATTTCGATCAGTGTAAAGCCTCTTCTCTTCATAGCGTGCCTCCCTGGACGAAGCGGTACGTTTCGACACTGCGTGTGTTCTGCATCCACTCTTCCAGGTTCCTGTAATTCTCAACTGGATCGTTCGCGACACTGAAGTCCTGCGAATTCCAGAGCACCCTCACTCGAACCGTGCTGCCGGTTATCCGCCGCACAGCGAAGCCGTTCGAGAAATCGAATGTAGGACCGTTGTTGATTCGGTCGCCGATGTTCACAAAGGCGTAGTCGACTCCGTTGAGCGCTTCAACACCCGAGATTTCAAACTGCTGGTCTCGACTCACTCGGAGCTCAGAACCCATGCTGTTGGTGTACCAAATCTCACCGATCGTAACGGTGTGGCCACGGTCAGAAAGCGGGAAGTAGATTCGGCTGGGTGAGCCGATTCCTTTTGAGGCCCCAATGTAGCACTCGCCTGGCTGAAGGCCGTTTCTGCCGATCAGTCCTGTCTGGCGATAGTCTGAGGCAGCCTTGTGGAACTGCATCGCCCACTCGTCGAGTCCGCGATAGAGCAGATCGAGCGATCGGCCTTCGAGAGTAACGAGAGAGGGAGGAGTCCAGGAGCCGGCCACAAAGTGAGTGATCCAGCCTTGCGTGCCGCCGACGCCAGGGTCGACGTCCTGCATGGTCACCTGGCCAGTTCGGAAGTTGACGCCGTAGGCGCTAGTCGGATCGTCTGTCGAGCCGCCAATGATCACGCCGGCCGACTGGCGGTCGACCATGATCACATCGAGGTTTTCAAGATTGCCGCTCACTGCGGGAGCCATCATTCCCAGGCCGTCGTAATCGACTCGGCCTTTGCCGGGTGAACCGCTGGAGGCAAGAGAGTTGAGCGACAGCTTGATTGTCGAGCCGCCGCCTTCTGGAACTCGAATCGAATCCTTAGTAATTCGCCAGTCGAGGACAGAGTAGTCGACACGGATCCGGACTGATTCGAGCTTGCCATCAGCTCTGCGAACTTTCTCGTTTCGAAGCTGTGGGTTGATCAGGAGAGCGCCGAAGGAGCCGGCCACTGCCTGGAATTGGTAGGGTTGCAGCGGTGAAAAGACTGCGACCTCTTCAAATGTCCGCTGGACTCGAACGGAGCCGCCGTCAGTGCTCAGATAACTGCCGGGCCCGTAGGTGATGCCGGATGTCTGATAAACCCCCTGCAGGGTTGTCAGGGCTCGAAGGTTGACGACCCAGTAGCCGCCGACCTGAACCATCACGGCGGGAGGCAGCACGCTCGGGTCAGCGGCGACGATCACCGACTGAACGTCAGGCGTCCCGCCCGCGTCCGATGTAAAGCTGAAGCTGATGCGGAACGGTCGTGCGCTGGTCGGGCTTCCGATCCAGAGCTGATCTTCGTTCGGGAACGGTGTGTTGGCGCCTACGCGTGCGTCAGCGGCACCAACAAAGAAGAATGTGTTTTCGTCTGCTGGCAGGCTGGGGTCGGGCTGAAGGGCGTCCGTCGATCCGAGCCTCCTGAAGAAATCGCTGCCGTAAACTTGAATATCACCAGGGCCGGTGTATTGGACCGGGCCGAACATGAGGTTGACCAGGCCGCCGTATCCGTAGGGCGTCGCCTGAGGCTCTGGAGCCGGCCAGCTCTCATCCAGAACGTACGGGAAGTGATTGGCCATGCTCACGTTCCCCCAAGGGCCAATGTTGCCAGCCGCAGTTGTGATGTCGCCGTTGCGAGCCATCATGCCAACGCCTGCGTTCTTGTCAGGAAGGAGATACGCCCAGGAACGGCCCGCATCGAGCCGGATCAAGCCTGGAGCAACACGAGTGCCGCCGACAATGCTGTGAGGGAGCTGAGCCCCATATCCGTCGATCTGCTCGATTAGTCCCTTTGCTGTGGTCGTTGCGATGCTCAGTTTGCTGGCGCCTCGCAATGCTGCAAGACCCGGAGGGTAGGCCTGAACAAGCACAAGAATCCCTACGACCAGGACCACCATGGCCACCAGCACTTCAAGTAGTGATGATCCCAACTGGTGTCTTCTGCGCATTCTCAAACCTCTGCTAAGCAAATCAAATCTTCCTTATATGTCTGACAGGAGCTACGGCTGGACTCTCCAGGAACGAGTCGACATCTTGATCGAATCGTAGGCCTTTGCTGATCCATCGAGGAACAGGACGATGTCCTGAACGCCTTTCTTGGTCTGGTTGCCGTTCTCGTATTCGCGGTGGAAGCTGTTCCAAGTCACGACTGTATTGCCCGGGGGGTCCAGGTAGCCGAGCTGGTGCGGATCGTCCAGAGCGCTGCCGAGGCTGCCCGGAGTCGATTCTCGATCGAGGCCGATGCCCCACCATGTCCAGTTCAGACCGTAGCGCCGTTCAACTCGGGGACCGCCAAATGCTTCTACAGATGCGACGTCATAGCCGCTGACCAGATAAAACTCTGCAGGCATGTCGCAGAGTGAGCTGGAAGTGACAAAACCGTTGCGACAGACTTCGCCGTCGCCGGGGCCGTAAGCCTGCCGTGCGCCAGCTGGGTCATCCACGATGCCGTCGCCATCCAGGTCCCACTCACCGCCTGTGCCGAGGGCACGCGGGTCAGCGGGAGGATAGACAGCAGTCGTGATGTCGAGCATCTCATCCTGCTGCCGCTTGGACATGAAGGTGTCGATGCCGCCGACACGGCGCGGGAACAGGTAGGACTTCAGCTGGTCAGCTGGAATGACGTTTCCAGTTTGAGGGCCAGCGGAGTAGAGCGTGACATAACCCAAAAGCGCAGGCGGAAAAGCCCCCTGGTCCACTTTGTACAGCTGAATCGCAGCGCGAAGCTGGTTCATCCTGGAAATGTCAGCACTGCGATTTGCAGCGTTCTTTGCCCTGCTGAAAACGGGAAAAATGATCGCCGTCAAGATCACGATTATCGCGATCACGACCAGCAATTCAATCAGCGTGAATCCTCTTTTCTTTAACATGCCCTGCTCCTGCTGCTTCGTCTTTGACTTTTGGCAGCGTAAATTTGTTCCAAATCTCACGATGGTCCCACCGAATTGAGGTACGCATCAATGAGTTTTTGGAGCGGCTCATTAAAAAGCATCGCCCCAAGCGCCCCAGCCGCGAGATACGGTCCAAATGGAATCATTGAGAGTGATACCTCAGGATCATCCTCAATCTCTTCTACAGCGTACGGGTTCTCTTCAAACCAGGCCTCGTACAACTTTGGAACGAACAGACCGATCACATCGATGCAGAGGACGTAGCCCAATCCGCATTTCAGGAGCGACCCTATCGTCTCCGGCTCTTCAATATTTTCGGCATCTTCGTCGACTTCCTCAGCCTCGTCAGATGCGTACCTGCGAGCGATGATGATGACAACGCCCATGAGCGCACCCATGATCACAGCGAGCGCAAAGCTCATGAGGGCAGCAGCAGGCAGAATCACCGCGCCGATCCCTCTTGCCATCTTGATGTCACCATGCCCCATGGCGTCCTTTCCAAATGCCAGGCGACCGAGGAAAGCGATCCCCCAGATCACACCGATCCCGACCAGTGCGCCAGCAATACTGCTTGGCATCCCCCACTGCATGGCGGCCGGATGGTTCATCACGAGGAGAGCGATGTTCATCCCGATGCCTGTCGCCAGCATGAAGGCGTTGATCTGATCCGGAATGATGTAGTGCGCGAGGTCAGTGAAAATCGCCGCAACGAGAGCCGCCGCAAGCAGCGAGTAGCCAACCACCATCGTGGTCTCGTAGGCCGCACTGCCTCCGCCGACAACAAAGTGCTGGTACCAGATCATCCCGAACAGTGAGCCCGTAATGAGCTCAACTATAAAATAGCGCGGCCCGATTGGCGCAGCACAGTGACGGCATTTGCCTCTCAGGAATAGCCATGAAAAAAGTGGGATGAGATCGGGAAGCCTCAGGCGAGCTTCACACTTCGGGCAGAAGCTCCACTTTGGCTGACCGATGGAGAGGCCGCGGGGGAGTCGATAGATTACGACGTTGAGAAAACTGCCGACGGTGGCCCCGATCCACGCTCCGACAATCCATGTCCAGTCCGGGAAAAATCCGTACGACAGCAACCAGTTTCTCCGTTCAATCCAAACCTTTGAAGGCTCGGCTGGTCACAGCCGAGCCTTCAGCTCTGTCAACCCCGAAGGGCTATTCCATTCCGCCGCCGCCGGACAGATCGGAGACGATTTTGACTAGCGGGAGCATCATCGCAATGACGATGAAGCCAACGATGAAGCCAAGGAAGACGATCAGGATAGGCTCGATTGCCGCGGTCAGCGACGCAAGAGCCGCCTCGACTTCTGATTCGTAGAAGTCAGCAATCTTCTGGAGCATGAAGTCAAGCGAACCGGACTCTTCTCCAACACCGATCATATGAACGACCATCGGCGGGAACATCTTGGATGCTTCGAGCGGGTCACCGATTCGGTCACCTTCTCGGATTCTCGCTCGAGCGTCGAGCACGGCGTCAGACATGACCGCGTTGCCGACTGTGCCAGCCACCGTCTCCATAGCCTGGAGAATCGGAACACCAGAAGTGAGCAGCGTGCCCATCGTTCGGCTGAAGCGCGCCATGCAGACCTTGTGATGAAGCTTGCCGAATACGGGAATCTTCAGCTTGATTCTGTCTGCAACACGTCTTCCAAAGCGGGTCGCTGTGAACAGCTTCCACGCAAAATAGACGGCGATCGAGCTGATCAAGATGACTACACCGTTCTTGGCGACGTTTTCTGAAAGGTCGATCAGGAACTTGGTGGGGGCCGGGAACTGCTCGTCCTTCAGGCCGATATCCCGGAACAGATCAGCGAACTGCGGCACAACCCAGACAACCAGGAAGGCGACAATGCCGATCGAAGCGATCATAACCAAGACCGGATAGGTCAAAGCGGCTTTGACTTTGCGGCGAAGCGCAACGTCAGATTCAAGGAAGCCAGCAAGTCTCTGCAGTGACTCTTCAAGAACACCACCAATTTCACCGGCCTTTACAAGACCAATGAAGAGGTTGTTGAATGTTCGTGGGTGTCGCTGCATCGATCGGGAGAGGCTTTCACCACCCTCGACCCGCTCACCAACGTCGAGCAGAATCTTCTTCAGCTTGGGATCGTCCGTCTGTCGCGACAGAACGTCGAGACATCGAACAAGCGAGACGCCAGCGTCAACCATGGTTGAGAACTGGCGGCAGAAAATGGAGAGATTGGCAAGCTTGACTTTGCCGTAGTTACGAGCACCCGCCTTACCTTTCTTCTTAAGGAGGGTGACCTCAACGACCTCAAGGCCCTGCTCCGTAAAGCGTGCCCTTAGACCTTCTTCACTTTCTGCTTCCGTCGTGCCTTGGTTAATCTGCCCGACGGCGTCTTTGAAGCTATAGCTGTAGACTGGCATGTTCGTTTACCTCTTCGGCGCCTGGCCAGGTGCACCCGGAGTGCTTCCACCTGTCAGGTTGATCATCTTCTTCAGTTCTTCGACATTCATGCACCGGGTGAGGGCCTCTTCAAGGGTGATGATGCCCTTCATGTAGAGGTCTCGCAGGCACTGGTCCATGCTCAGCATGCCCATTGCAGCACCCGTCTGAATCATAGACGGGATCTGGTGCGTTTTATTCTCACGGATCAAGTTTCGGACAGCGGGGCTGGCCACCATGATCTCATTTGCAGGGATTCGTCCAGGGCCGCTCGCCCGCGGAAGAAGCTGTTGCGAAATGATCGAAACAATATTATTGGAAAGCTGGACACGGATCTGCTCCTGCTGTCCAGGGGGGAAAACGTCAATAATTCTGTCGATCGATTCTGCGGCGTTGTTCGTGTGAAGCGTGGCGAAGACGAGGTGGCCGGTTTCAGCAGCCGTGATCGCCAGGGCGATCGTCTCCATATCACGCATTTCACCAACGAGCAGGATGTCAGGGTCTTCACGAAGGCTGGCTCTCAGAGCGTTGCCAAACGAAAGTGTGTCTGCACCAAGCTCACGCTGATTGATGATCGACTTCTTGTGCGAATGCAGGTACTCGATCGGGTCTTCAATCGTGATGATGTGATGAGCAAAATTCGTGTTGATGTGGTGGATCATCGCGGCAAGCGATGTCGATTTGCCCGAACCGGTTGGCCCGGTAACCAGAATCAAGCCACGAGGCTTTTCAGACAGAGTCTCCAGAATCGGCGGGAGGCTCAGCTCTCGGCAGGTTGGAATCGTGTTTGAAATCAGTCGGAAGGCTGCAGCGCAGGCGCCCCTATCTCTGTAGAGGTTGACTCGGAATCGAGCCCGGCCAGGGAGCTGGTACGAAAAGTCGAGCTCCATCGTGGTCTCGAACTTGGAGATGTGATCATCTGTGATGATCTCGTACATCATTCTCTGCGTTTGGATCGCATCGAACTGCTCGTAGTTCAGCTTTTTGAGCTTTCCGTCTTCGCGGATGATCGGCTCAGAATCCGTGCAGATGTGAAGGTCAGAGCAGCCTCTGTCAACAACCACGCTCAGCAGTTCATCGATATGAAGGTCGGCTAGCGCTTTCGGGCCTGCGGCGGCAGCCTGCGGCTGACCAGCCGGAGGAGCCTGCGGTGGCGGGGCTTGTGGTGGAGCCTGAGGCGGGACTGTTCCGCCTGGATTTGCTGGATTGCTCATCTGGGTATCTCTTTAGGTGCCAAAAAACGCAAGTTTGTTCGGCAATTCACTCAAATTCTTTTTTAGTAGCCGGCGGTGAAGACGACTCGCATGACTTCCTGAGGGTCTGTAATTCCTGCCAGAACCTTCTCAAGGCCGTCTTCGCGAAGCTCTCTCATTCCGTTGGCTTTGGCCGCTTCTTTAATGTCGCCGAGCGAAGCTCGTCGAACAACCAATTCAGCGATCTCCTGGTTGATTCGCATCAACTCGTGGATGCCAGTTCGGCCTTTATATCCGGTCTGGCGGTTGTCGTCGTGCGGAATGCCCCGGTAGAGGGTGACCGATTCATCTGGATCAGTGACCTGGAAGCCAAATCGCTGAAGGTCGATCGCGTTGACCTCGTACGGCTCCTTGTGCTGCTTATCGATCGATCGACCGAGTCGCTGGGCAAGGATGCCGATCACGGTTGCCGCGATCAAATATGGCTCAACACCCATGTCGATCATTCGGATCGTGGCTGAAGGCGCATCGTTGGTATGAAGTGTCGAAAGAACGAGGTGACCAGTCAGAGACGCCTCAATTGCAATTTCAGCAGTCTCAAGGTCTCTCATCTCTCCGACGAGAATAATGTCAGGGTCCTGACGAAGGAATGATCGAAGGGCCGTCGCAAATGTCAGACCAGCTTTCTTGTTGACCTGGACCTGAGCGATGCCACCGAGCTGATACTCAATCGGATCTTCGATGGTGATAATGTTGCGCTCAATCGAATTGAGCATGTTCAAGACGGAGTACTGCGTGGTCGTCTTACCGGAACCCGTTGGGCCGGTACAGAGGAACATGCCGTTCGGCTGCGAGACCAGCTCTTCAATATAAGCAAGGTTCTCTTGAAGCAGTCCGAGCTTCGCAAGGCCAACCATCGCGTTGCCCTTGTCGAGGATTCGCATAACGACCTTTTCGCCAAACGGCGTGGGGATCGTGCTGACACGAAGGTCATATTCGTTGCCTCCGGTCCTGACTTCGATTCGGCCATCCTGAGGAACACGCCTTTCAGCAATGTTCATTTCAGCCATGATCTTGAGTCGCGAAACGAGAGGAGCCTGAAGGTTCTTTGGAACCGTCATGGCCTCCATAAGAACGCCGTCAATTCGGTAGCGGATGCGGAGCGATCGCTCCTGCGGCTCAACATGAACGTCCGAAGCGCGATCAACGATGCCCTGCTGAATAATGGCGTTGGCCAATTTGATGATCGGCGCCTGCTCGGCCATCGACTCATCGCCAACACCTTCGTCGCCTGGGTGAGCATCAGCGTCTCGCTCAACCTGAGCTGCCGCCATCAAGGACCGCATGTTTGAAGACATCACGGCTGGATCTTTTGCGGATGACGACTTTTCGTCATCTTCAGACGGAGCCT
The DNA here is from genome assembly GCA_029824475.1 of Fimbriimonadia bacterium. Lineage (GTDB taxonomy): Bacteria > Armatimonadota > Fimbriimonadia > Fimbriimonadales > Fimbriimonadaceae > JALGXY01. The sequence goes on from JALGYA010000017.1 coordinate 9,718, forward strand.
CGTAACAGCGCTTGATTGCGTCGTCAATGGCGCCAGGGATGGCGATCATCGGCTTGACCCGCAGGCCAGCTGCAAGCTGAACGTCATCGATCGCCTGAAGGTTGCGAGGATTGGCCATCGCAACGTAAATCGTGCTGGAATCCTTCTTGACCGGGATGACGGAATGGAGCTTAACGATTCGCTCGGGGACGATATTGACTGCCCCCTGGTCCATCGATGCGTTGTCGAGGTCCACGAACTCAAAGCCGGCTTCTTGAGCCTGACCCTGGAGCACCTCACGCTCTCCGACGTAGCCCAATTCGACCAATACTTGGCCCAAATTTGGGTTTTTCGTCTGCTTTTGAACCTTCAGAGCCTCATCGAGCTGCTCTTTGGATACGAACCCGTTGTCGACCAGGTACTTGGTGAACGGAACACGCTGAAGTGCCATAAAATCCTCAACCTCACAAGCCTCGACTGCTCCCAGCCAAGGGTACAAGCCCGACACGCATGAGCACGCCGAACCCGCAACACGGGGCTATTTTAGCCTCAAAAGCGCTTCCCGCGCTACCCGCACGACAAGGATTCCACATTTGAGGCGTCAATTCAGACCCGGCTGCACCCTCCATTATAGGTCAAACTCCATCCCGTTTTGCTTCGAAATCTGCTCGCCAATAAAATTGACAGCTGTGTTGCGGCCCTCATGGAAGAGGGCAAATTAAAGCGAGCCGACGTGCGTCCGGTCGAGCTGATCGACACGAAAAACCCCGAACACGGTGACTTTGCGTGCAACTTCGCGATGATGTCCGCCAAGGCGTTCGGCTGCGCGCCGAGGATGATCGCCGACCCGCTGGCAGCCAAGATGGCCGAGGATCCGATCTTCTCCAGCGTCTCTGTCGCAGGCCCCGGCTTCATCAATATGTCGATCGATCCCGGTGCCATAGCTGGGCTGATCGGTGACGTCTTGGATTCGGAGGGCTCTTCGCCCATGGAAGCCGGTCACTTCGGCCATACGAAAGCAGAAGATGCGAAGCGGATAAACGTTGAGTTTGTCTCCGTCAATCCCAATGGCCCGATCACAATCGGCTCCGGCCGCGGGGCGGCTTACGGCTCGGCGCTGTGCAACGTGCTGCAAGCAGCCGGCAATGATGTCCACCGCGAGTACTACATCAACGACGGGGTCAACAGCGAGCAGATGCGGCTCTTCGCCGAATCCGTCAAAGCGATGGCCGATGGCAACCCGCTTCCAGAAGGCGGATACAAAGGCGACTACGTTGACGAAGTTGCTAAACAGATTTCCCATAAAGGCGGAGAGCCAGTCGACTGGTGGCAGCAGCAGGCTCAGGAGCTCATGCTCGCAGCCCAGCACTCTGCGCTAACAGCCTTTGGCGTCGAGTTCGACACTTGGTTCTCAGAGCAGTCGCTTCATGATTCCAACCAAGTGGAGGCCTGTATCAACCAAATGGTTGAACAGGCAGTCGCCGACGAGGACCCTGTTCAGCACGAGTGGAAGGCAGAAGCTGAAGCTGCGACCGGCGCCTATGCAGAGTCAGCGATCCCGCCGGCATCAAAGACAGCCGAATTCGGCTTGATCAGCCAGGAGCAGGAGAATACGAACTCCCTCTGGCTCCGCAGCACAAAGTTCGGCGACGAGAAGGACCGCGTGCTGCGAAGGCAGGACGGCAGGCTCACGTACATCGCCAGCGATGTCGCCTACCACAAGGACAAATTCAACCGTCCGGTTAACGCCGACAAGCTCATCACCGTGCTCGGCCCTGACCACCACGGCTACATCGGCAGGCTACAGGCTGTTGTCGCCGCACTCTTCCGTGACGGAGCCGACACCAAAGAGAACAACGAGAAGGCCCTGGCACTAGCGAAAGAGAGGCTTGAAGTCCAGATATTCCAGCTCGTCCGCTTTATGAAAGACGGCAAGCCGTCCCCGATGCGCAAGCGCGACGGCAACATTTACGCTCTCATCGACTTGATCAATGAGATCGGAGAGCAGATCAAACCAGACGGATCGACTGCAGAGAAGCAGGAGGTCGGCAAGGACGTCGCGCGGTTCTTCTACTTGATGCGCAGCCACGACACCACCTTCGACTTCGACCTCGACCTGGCCCGCAGCCAGTCCGACGAGAACCCAGTCTTCTACGTGCAGTACGCCCACGCCCGCATCTGCAGCGTGATCGCCAAGGCCGCGGAAGCCAAGATCACCCCGGCCGTCAACACCGCCCTGCTGACGCATCCACGCGAAAAAGCGCTGATGATCAAGATCCTTGATCTTCCGCACGAGACGGCAAGGTGTGCAGAGGACTACTCGGTCAACCGGCTCGCCACCTATGCCATCGAACTCGGGCGCACGTATCACCACTTCTACGATGTCTGCCGCGTTATTCAGCCCGATGAGCCGGAGCTCTCACAGGCTCGCTTGGCACTCTGTGTCGCAGCCAAAACTGCGCTGAAGGGTGTCTTCGATATCCTCGGCATCTCCGCCCCTGAGCGGATGGACCGAGCTCCCGCTGAAGAGAAAGACTAAGCCGCTGCATCGGAAGCTGGGCCTGTGGCGTACAGAATCACAGGCTATGTCAGTGGAGAGAGTTGACCAGCAGGAGAGCGAAGATGTCGAATACCCGCTTGGCAGGTGGAACGATGGCGGCTGGCGCGGCATACGCTGGTTCTTTGCGACAATCGTTTTTGGCCTGATCGCGGGCTATCTCATCTTCCTGGCGGTGATGGGTCCTGGAGATACGATCTCCTCGATTCTTGCTGAAGTCCTGCTCGTAATCGCCCCGCTCAGCGTGCTCATGCTCTTCGTCGGCCTCCTCACTAAGCACGCCTCCAGGCTCGAATTTGATGAAGAAGGGTGGCAGTGGCTGGCTGGCAAAAAGAAGCTCGCCTCGCAGAGTTGGTCTGAGGCAGGCGGGATTCGAGTCCGAATGGGGCTCACGAATTGGATCGAAGTTCTCAAGCTGGATGGCACGGTTCTCACGCGCATCCCGGTCTCCAAGCGCCGATACTTCCTCGATCCGATCCTCACAGAGATAGACCGTCAGCTTCCGGCAGATCGTGTCCGTGCCATCCATGCGCCAGACAAAGCGAAGTCAATCACGGCGCGCCTAGGTGAAGCGGTGACGCTCCTTGCCATGATCGTGCTCGGATTAGGGGGAGCGGTTGTAGCTGGAGGGACGGTTTACGAGGTGATGAGAGACCAAGACTTGCCCAGGCTGCTGCTGCTCTTCTCCCTGATCTGCGCCGTCACGGCAGTCGGAATCCTGGCTCATGTCATCTCCTCGCTCATGACAGCCAAAAAGCTCAAGGCCCGTGAAGGCGAGCCGGCACTTTTCCGGTTCCCACTAGCTGGTACGAGCTGGCTGTCGATCATGAATCAGGCCTCCAACTACGTCTTCAGCCGCAAGCGACGCCGCGCACAGCTGACCCTGATCGAGATCCAGGAGGGCTACATCGACCTGCTCTGCCTCGGCAAGACAACCCGCATCAAGCACGGTGAGTTCCCCATGCGGCTCGACGAGACCGGATTGGCAATGTACGGAAAGACCGGCTGGATCGTCTTCGAAGCTGATCCAGAGATCATCATCCCAAACTACATCGTCGGACAGATTGACCTCTTCACGCTGCTGGAGACGCTCAAGGCCGGGCACCAGCCCGATCCGGAGCTGCTGGCTGCGGACGTTATAGAATGGCTCTACAGAGATCAGGATTTGGACGAAGACTTGGAGCAAAGCGCCTTCTCATAGAAGGCGATCCCGCCTCCAGGCGAGAACCGATAACTGAGAGGGCATCATGTCCATCTTCCATCGTCGAAAGCAGAAAAACGAAACGAAGAAACTCCAATTAGGCATGTGGAGCGACGGCGGCTGGCTCGGCATCATGTGGACGTTGGCTGCCATCGCCCTGGCCGGAATTCTCGCGCTCGCTTCCTCTCTAGGGCTCATTGAAATGTTCTTCGGCAGGTTTGCAAGCGACTATTTGAAGAACCTGGCTGAGTTCATCCTCGGATTTGTCGTCACCGGTATGGCCTTCGTAGCAGGCCTCGTGGTCAAATCATCGTCCTCGCTCGTATTCTCAGAAGAAGGGTGGAAGTGGAGGGCTTGGTGGCGCACGCTAGACGGTCAGACATGGGACGAGGCTGGCGGTATACGCCTCAAGATCGGCGCGTACAATCGTTTGGAAATCCTCAACATGGATGGATCTGTCCGCCGCAGGATTCCAATGTCGACGCGCCGAGAATATGTTGAACCTATCCTCACTGAGTTTGATCGACGACTGCCCGCTGCCCGGATCAGGTCGATGCAGACGCCGGAGAAGTCCAAGGCTTTCACCGCCCGCCTTCGTGAAGCGACGACGCTCTGCTTCCTGCTTGCCGCAGGAGTTTTTGGAATAGTCCTGTCGGTCTATCTGATCGCCACCTTGAACGCGAGTTATCTCTACACTCCGCTGCCATTTTTCGTTTCACTAATGGCACTGCTTGGGCTCGCGGTCATCGCTTACGCGGTGCTAGCTATCAGATTTAGAAAGAGGCTCCAAGCCCGCGAAGGAGAACCCGCACTCTTCCGCTTTCCGCTGGCTGGCACAAGCTGGCTAAAGATGATCAACGATGCCTCAAACCACGTTTTTAGCCGAAAAAGGCGCCTGGCGCACCTCACGATGATAGAGGTTCAGGACGGATATATCGACCTCATCTGCCTTGGCAAGACAACGAGAATCATGCATGGTGAGTTTCCCATGCGCCTTGAGCAGAACCGCTGGCGCGACGGTGATCGGCTGCCACTGATTGTCATCGAAGCCAACCCGGAAGTTGCAATTCCAAACTATGCAGTAGGCCAAATCAGCCTCTTGGATCTTCTGGAAACTCTGAGGGCTGGCGATCGGCCCGATCCGAAACTCCTCGCGACGGACGTTATTGAGTGGCTCTACCGGGATCAGGATTTAGATGATGAGCTGGAGCAGACCGTCAACACTTGAAGAGGAAAAAGAGCGGAGCATGTACAAGGCGGCTGAACCAGCACCCGATTCCACGGAAACTGAGTTTGCGCTTGGTGCGGCAAGCGATGGTGGGAGGCGCGCTATGAAATGGGGGCTCGCTGTGGTCAGCCTATGGCTGCTGGCTTCTGCCATTTTCTTCTTTGGGCTGCGTGACCCGGGCCCGCATACCATTTACTATGCCGTTGGAGCGGATCCAAGCTCACTTGCCCCATTGGCTGGCTTGAGCGCGTTCTTCACTCCGCTCCTTTGCATCGCCGTGTTCGCTGGCTGGCGGACAAAAACCTCATCAAAACTGGTGATCGACGGTGAAGGATGGCAGTGGGAGGCGGCAGAGAATTCTTTGGCCTCCCAAACTTGGGAAGATTCGGGAGGAATCCGGGTCAGAATGGGGCTCACAAACTGGATTGAAGTCCTCAACATGGATGGCTCGGTCTACCGCAGGATTCCGATCTCGAAGCACAAGTGGCACTTGGATCCCATCCTCACCAGATTTGACCGCGCGCTCCCAATCGACCGTGTCCGGGCGATCCACACATCGGACAGGATCAAGAAGCTGAGCCGCATCCGCCAGGATGGCCTCAGGCTCCTCGGCACACTTGCCCTCTCGATTCCGCCGTTCCTGATGGCATTCACTCCCCTTCCCATGTCAGGAGGAGACATTCTTGGCCCCGCTGAACTTGCGGTTCGCGTGTTCTTTGGAGTGTGCGGAAGTCTTGCCGTGGTGTCTGCGATCGTAGGCCTCGTTCTGTCTCGCAAATTTGCGATCCGAGACGGCGAGCCGGCTCTTTTCCGCTTTCCTGTAGCAGGAACCAGCCCCCTATCGATTCTAAACCAGGCCTCCGCTTATCTGTTCAAACACACAAACCGCAAGAAGCTGATTGGTGCACTCTCGCTCATTGAGGTTCAGGAAGGCTACATCGAGCTGATCTACTTCAATCAAACGCGGTGCATCCGGCACGGGGAGTTTAAGCTGAGAAGTCAGCTGTCCGATTGGGGCAACAGGCATGAGCAGGGCTGGATCATCATCGAAGCCGACCCAGAAGTCTGGATCCCCGACTACCGCGCGGGCCAAATAGACCTCTACGATCTGCTCAAGTCGCTGGAGAAAGGCGAACAGCCTGATCTGGAGCTTCTCTCCACGGACGTTATAGAATGGCTCTACAGAGATCAGGATTTGGAAGAAGAGGTAATCCTTGAGCGATCCGAATAGAGACCAGGTCATCAGGTTCAAGCTGGGGGCTGCCGCGGACAGCGGAGCCCGGGCCGTCTATTGGGCGCTCGCCACATTCGGTGCCACTGCCTCCGCCGTGGCCTTGTATAGCCGTGGCGTCTGGTCACCGCCGATAAACATGTATTGGCTGGAGTATTCAGGCGCCAGTCTTCTGGCAGTTCTCGTCCCCTCGATCGCAGCACCGATCATCTGCTACGCCTCGCAGACTAGATCATTCCTGGAGCTGGATGAGCTTGGTTGGAAGTGGGTAGTCCGAAGACGTGTTGTGGCATCACAATCCTGGGATGAATCAGGCGGCATCAGGGCCCGAATAAAACGGCTCAAGAGACTGGAGTTGCTCAACTTTGATGGGTCGGTCTATCGTTCGATTCCTGTAAGTGACAGCCGGACCATATTGGATCCGATTCTAACCGCCTTCGATCGGGCCCTTCCTCCAGGCCGCCTGCGGGCGATGGAAGGAGTTGTCCAGGAGAAACGCCCTGACGGCAAGACCGCGACTCGCTCCCGAGTGTTCCTGAGAGCGCAGTTCGGAGTGATGCTGCTCGCAGTCTCGATTCTTCCCCTCGTCCTGAGTGCTCCCAATTCATTCGCCTGGCAATTGAGTCTGATCCTGATTGCGCTCGGCTTACTGGCGATCTACTTTCTTCTCACGTCCATCGTCGCTGGCGCCATGGTCCGTGACTTTGGATTGAAATACGACGAGCCTGCGCTGTTCCGCCTGCCGCTGCCTGGATCCAGCCCTATCCAATTTGTCGATCAAGCCTCAAAGTATCTCTTGGGAAGGCTAACCCGAAGGAAGTTCCTCGGCGCCCTGACTCTCGTCGAAGTTCAGGACGGCTATATCGAGCTCAAGCGGTTCGGCAAGGCTCGCCGACTTTTTCACGGGGAGTATTCGATCCGAATCGAGCGATCGACGAGGAAAATCGGTGTCGGCACGGATTGGATCGTAATCGAATCCGAGCCAGAGGCTTGGATTCCCAACTACCGGACGGGCCAGATCAGCCTCCTCGAGCTTCTCCGTACACTCGAACAAGGCGAACAGCCAGATCCAGCCCTCCTCGCCACCGACGTCATCGAATGGCTCTACAGGGACCAAGATCTTGAAGAAGAGCAGAAGCAGGGTCTAAACTCTTGAGCGGTTATCAGCCAAGTGTGTTCTAAACGCATGACGTATACTTGAGATGCCGTCTCGGTAGAGGAGACTATCAGCATCTTATCAAAGCCACCCGCCAATCAGCCTCCGGTTATCTCTGATCCCACGAAGATGACCGAATACCATCTCGGCAGATGCAGCGACGGGGGCCTGCTGGCGGTCCTCCTGAGCCTGCTGCCTTTGCTGGTTTTTGCAGTCTACACGCTGAGCACGGAGGCTGCCGAAGGAACCGTTGCTGGCGGTGCACTTTGGTCAATACTCGGCAAGTTGCTAGTCAATTCTGCACCAATCTACGTCCCTTTCTGCTTGATCGGTTTTGCCTATGGTTTGACGAGCACAAGTTCATCCCGGCTGCTTATTGACGAGCTCGGGTGGAAGTGGATATCTGGCCGGAAAGTACTGGCTTCGGCTTCCTGGGCCGAGACTGGAGGCGCCCGGTTACGGGCTGGCCTGAGGAGTAAGATTGAGTTGCTCAGCTTGGATGGGTCGATGCTCTGTCAGATTCCAGTTTCTAAGCGCACTGAGCTGGGCGATACGCTGCTTGCGGAGATCGAGGGTCTACTGCCTTCACAGAAGGCCATCGAACAACCGCATGACTAAGGGTCAGCGGTTGGCAGTCGAAGCCATGGCTAGGCTCCATCGAGAAAATGATCAGAAGCAGGGACAGAACTCCTAGCCGGGTCATGATCTCCGCCACATGGCGTAAGACAGACAATAGCCATGACCCAGCCCGGAGATTCGAGCCAAACTAGGACGCCCCATGTCGAGTGAGATCAAGGTCCTGCAGGCAGGAACCAATAAGGAAAACGGAAACCTGCTGGCGATCCAGCCGAAGCTTTCCGGCCCGGACTATCGCGGGCAGATCGAACTCTCCAGCCGCCTCACGGAGCTGATGACCTTCGCGGGCGAAGCTGGGCTGATCACTCCAAAGACGGTCGTCGTCTTCCCCGAGAACATTGGGCTCTTTACTTATTTGAGCGACGAGTGGCCGTGGGTCCACTACGCAAGCACCCTTGAGCAGGCCCAGATCAAGGCGCTCATCGACGAGAAGATCTGGCTCTTCGCCTACGGCCTGCAGTATCCGGATGGGGAGAGGATGCAGGGAATCCTGGCCGAGATGATGAAGCGCAAGGCGGCACGTGCTGCCGCGATCCACAACGAGGTCTTTTCGAGCATTTCCAAGCAGTACGGAGTCACAGTGGTGGCTGGGTCGATCCCGCTCCCAGGCCCCCAGATCATAGACGGCCACCTGACAGTCGACAAGAGAGCACACCCGTTCCGGGACATGCGCAGCGTCTGCCCCGTTTATCTGCCCGGCGGAATCCTGCATCGGCAGCTGATCGTCAAGCGCCACCCGACCGGCCTCGATATGCGAAACCAGTGGCTGCGCCCCGAGCCAACCGCACCAACCCCTGTGATTCGCACGCGAGCTGGGAGCCTCGCGGTCATGATCGGATCGGATGCGTGGCATCCGGACTCATATGAGGGCCTCGACAACCCGGACATGATCGCAGTTCCGGCCTGCATCATGCGGGGGCAGGCTTGGCAGAGCCGATGGCACGGCTACGACTCTGGCGTCGAAATCAAGCCGGAAATCCTTGCCGAGGACGCAGGTTCTATTTCGGTAGGTCAGGCTTGGAAGAAGTACGCGCTGCTGGCGCGGGGGCCTGAAACAGGCGCGAAAGCCGGGATCGCTACGTTCCTTCGTGGGCCGCTCTGGGATCAGCCCACATCCGGCATGCCGCATGGGTTCATACAGGAAGGCAGCTTCGCCGGCAACCCGCAGCACACAGGCTCGCAGGTCATCTCGGCCTGGCTTTAGAAGGCGCTTTCGTGGTGCCGCAGGCCGTCTCTGTCGATGGCGATCATGTCGTAGCGAACAGTTCGCTCCTGAGCATCCATCTTATTGAGATACTCTTCACCTGCGGCCCTGAGGTGTGCGACTTTTCGTTCATCTACAGACCATTCCGGCTCCGGGCCGGATCGGCGCATTTTAACTTCTACAAATACGAGCACTTCACCATCGAGGGCGACAATATCGATCTCACCACGAGTCGATTTGAACCTGCGGGTGACGACGGTCAGCCCTTTTTCGATCAAGTACTGAGCCGCCTGGTCTTCTGCCTCTGCCCCTTCCGCTCGGCGGTTGCTCATGGCTTCTTTTGCCAGACGCGGACGTAGTCCACGACCATCGAATCAGGCAGCTTTGCATCTGAGATAAATCCCGCCCAGTCACCAACTTCCAGGCTGAGGATCAGGTGCTCACCGACCTGGGAGATCGGCTCATCCTTCACAACCCAAGTCTCTTTCCCGTCCATCAGGAATCGTTTCTTTCTGGGCAGCCACTCCATGGCGAACACGTGAAATCCGTCCTCGCTCGGCTCGAAATCAACCTTGACACCCTTGCTTTTGTGGTCATCACCATAGCCGTCCCAGTGGAGGTTGGTCTGGATCTGGGTCCCTCCCGCCATCTTCTTGTGAAACTCCATGACGTCGATCTCGACTCCAGCCTTGGCGGGGTCACCAATGATGCGGCCCATCTTGTCGGAGTTGAGCCAGAACGCACTCCAATGGCCGAGCTGTGTCTGCAGCTTGATCCGGGCTTCGATCCAGCCGTACTTCGGCTCGTAAAGTCCGTGTGTCCAGAGGCCTCCTGAGCGGATTTCATCACCCACTCGCCTCGTCGAGATCACTACATTGCCCTTGCCATCAAGCTTGGCAGCCTCCTTGTCATTGATCGCTTGGCGGCGCTTGCCGAGGGCCCACGGCTTCCACTTCGTGGCGTCGATCCCCTCGCCGTCAAACTCGTCGTGCCACACCAATTCATAGCCGGGGGCGGGTGGCTTGATATCCTGTAATCCAAGGGTGGCGAGCAGAACGAGTGAGATCATCTGATTACATTCCGAAGTCAAAAACCGGCTGATTGAGCATCGATTTGAGCGGTTCAAAGCTGCGCCGGTGCAGAGGGCAGGGACCGTGGTCTTCCAGAGCCTTCAAGTGATTCGCCGCACCATAGCCGACATGCCCTTCAAAGCCGTACTCAGGAAATTCAGCTGCGGCTTCGCGCATAAACCTGTCTCGCTCGGTCTTGGCGAGGATTGAGGCAGCGGCAATCGCTGCAAACTTGCCATCGCCTTTGACATGGGCTTCAACAGGGATCGGGCAGGCGGGCAGTGCATTCCCATCAACAAGCAGCAGGCTAGCCTTGCCCTCCAACTTCCCAAGGGCCCGAACCATCCCCTGCAGCGAAGCCTCCAGGATGTTGATTTTGTCAATCTCTTCGGCTGAGACCATAACGACGGCCCAATCCGTTTCAGCCTTGATCCGTTCGGCGTGAGCTTCGCGCTGACGACGTGTCAGCTTCTTTGAATCGTCGAGCCCCGTGATGTCAAATCCATCAGGAAGAAGGACAGCGGCACACGATACCGGCCCAGCCAATGCGCCGCGCCCGGCTTCATCCGCACCGGCCGCGCCTGCAACAACCTTTAGCCCATCGGTCCCCACGATGGCCGTAAGTATGGTGCATACTTTGTGCCTCGCGCGGCGGTTGTAGCTCAGTTGGTTAGAGCGCCTGGTTGTGGTCCAGGAGGTCGCGGGTTCAAATCCCGTCTTCCGCCCCAAACTCCTTCTTTTTCAACGTCTAGCCGCGCTTGACTTCTGCCAGCTTCTCCAGCAGATTCTCGGCAACCGTCGGCCAGTCCTTCGCCACATCGTTCTCTTCGGCCTCGTCGGTCACCATGTTGAACAGCTGATACTCAGGCTGACCTGGTTCTGCCTTTCCGCCACGAGGCTCTGTAAATCCACCTGAACCGAGCGTGTCAATCAGCTTCCAACGTCCCATGCGGATCGCGAACGACCCGTTGACGCTGTGGTGAATCAAGTGATCCCTCTGGCCAGCATTGTCTGGCCAATTCACCGCCTGCAGGAAGCTCACAGAGTCTTCAGCCTCGTCAGCTGCGATTTCGTGCCCGATGACATCTGCGACCATCGCATAAATGTCGTTAAGGCCGACTAGAGCATCTGATGCCTCGCCGGCTGGAGCCTCGCCTGGCCATCGGATGATCAGTGGGACGCGGTGTCCGGCTTCGTAGGCGTCAGCCTTCATCCCGCGACGGCCATTGTGGGCGTCGTGGTCGTACTTTTCGACATCCTGCGGTCGCCAATGCGAGCCGTTGTCGCTCGTGACGATGAAAATCGTGTCTTCAGCTTTCCCGGTCGCCTCAACCGCCTTCATGATCTCGCCGATTGTGTGGTCAACCTGGTGCACAAAATCGCCGTACCAGCTCGCCTCGCTCTTGCCCTGGAACTCTTCAGTCGGCATCCAGGGGGTGTGGGGTGCCGGGAGCGGCATGTACAGGAAGAAGGGGTCGTTGCTCTTTCCTGCTTCTTCAACCCACTTTGCTGATCGCCGGGTGAAATTGGGAAGGCAGTCGTAGAAGTCGAAGCCTTCGCTCATTTGGCCTTCTCGCCAGAAGCCTCCGCCGCCGTCCCATCTTCTTCTCGATCCCGCAGTGTGGTCGGAGAGTGGTTCAGGATGCCCATTTTCCACGTACGTGTATGGGGGAATGTCGAGGGAGGCAGGAATCACGTACGAGTAGTCGAACCCCACCGTGTGAGGACCCGCAATCTGGAAACCTTCAAACTCTGTGCTCGCATCTGGCTTGGCAGCATCGAATGCATCCAGGCCAAGATGCCACTTTCCGATGCACGCAGTCTGGTAGCCCTTGGACTTGAGCATCGAAGCCATCGTCTCCCGGCCTGGCTCAATCAGCGCCTTTGATTTGCCCCAAAGCACACCGCTCTTCATCCGGGTTCGGAAGGCGTATCTGCCAGTGAGAATCCCATAACGGGTCGGCGTACAGACTGCTGACGGGCTGTGGGCATCATTGAATCTCACGCCATCGGCCGCGAGCTGATCGGTGAACGGAGTGGGCGCCTTGCTGGCAGGGTTGTAGCTGCTGAGGTCCCCCTGACCCAGGTCATCTGCGAGGATGAGAACGATGTTTGGTGCCTTTGCCATGTCTGGTCCTCCAGCGAGCGCAGCGAATGCGAGTCCTCCGAGCATGGCTCAGATTATGCCCAATTCAGAGCCGCTTGCCTGCCTTTATTGCGTTCAGTTCCCACAACAGGCGTTCTCGCTTGCCTGGCTCCTCAAACCACAGATTCGTTGTCTCCGCAGGGTCAACCTTAAGGTTATACAGCTGCCCTGTGGGCTCGCCTGGCTTCGGCTGGATCCTGCCTGGCTGGGTAAATCCGCCGCTCCCGCGGCCGTCGATCAGCTTCCAATCGCCGCTGCGAATGGCAAACATGCCGTTGCCGCCGTGATGGACCTGGATTCCGCGGGGAGACGACCGGTCAGGGTTGACCCAATGCTGCAGCTGGCTCCGGCTGTCCGGGCCGTGGCTTCCCTGCTGGCGCCCCAAAACCTCGGTGATTGTCGCGTAGATGTCCTGGTGTCCCATGAGCCCTTCCGAAGATGCTCCAGGCTCGACTACGCCAGGCCACCGAACAATAAACGGCACGCGATGTCCGCCTTCGTGGGCATCAGACTTCTGCCCTCGCCAAGGACCGCTCGAGTTGTGCCCGAACTGCTTCACGACGGACCGCGGTGCACCGCGGCTGCTGACCCTGGAGACCGAGCCATTGGCGCATGTAAAGATTAAGAGAGTGTTCTCTGCCTTCCCCGCCTTCCTTAGCGCCTTCATGATCTCACCGACAGACCAGTCGACTT
>JALGYA010000197.1 GCA_029824475.1 Fimbriimonadia bacterium
CGCCAAAGACCTGAAAGTCTTCACCGAAAGCGGCATCCACTTCTTCACTGAGTGGATTAATCCGCTCTGCCTCTATTGGGAAGATGGGACGCAGCTGGAGTTCTCCGGCGACTTCGACTCTGACTTCCGGCTGCTCAAGCGCTTCCTTCGGGGAAGCAATGCCAGGAACATGTCCTACATGCTCTCGGTGCAGTTCCTTGTGGCGAAGCTCAGCTTTGGCACTCATGCCTTCTGCTCACAGGATGAGATGAACTCTCTTCGATTCCTGCTGACGGATGTTCCCGGTCTGGCAGAGTGCTACTCCGATCTGAAGATGTTCGGAGCTTACACACCTGTTGCTGGCTTCACCGACATCACTTCTTGGGCGAACTATCTGCTGTGTAATCACACACCGAATCCCAACCTGATCCTGAGCGGCGATCCGTTCCGGCCGCATTTCACATGTGCAAAGGACATGCTGGATGCGTTCAACAACAACGCGATGCGCGCTATTCACGATCTGCCGTGCGACGTGGTCTACCCTCCGGCTGATCCGGTTAGATAGACGCTGTGAGACGCAAAGAGAACCCTGACGGCCCGCAGGCTGTCAGGGTTCTTTCTGCGTCGGCCGACAGCCTTCTTCTGCCTTCGTAGGTCGTATGGAATGCTCAAGTTTGAAAGCAGCTATTGCATTTCCATGAATCTCTATCCTAGCGGCCAGCATATTTACCAGGAGCAGCGTGTCAATGCACAAATACTAGTAAGAACCCTAGGATGGAATCTGCAAGACCTCTATAGACTTAACCCGGATGGTGCGCCTGGTGCGTGCCAGGAAATGGAGTTCCAACTCTTGTTGGAGGTTCGATTCAGAATCATGAAGCTCATCAATTGCAATTATCTGAAACCGATGCTGCTGGGCTGTTTTGCAGCGGCATCAGCGTTGACAGTGGCGCAGGGGAATTTCTCCGGTGCTATCTACACGTCCAAAGCGGATGGGACGCTTGTCAACCAGAACATCTATCCGAGCAAAGACGCGGTCTACTTGAATGGTGGACCCCAAAACCTCAACGGGAGTGGGCTGCCAACAGGCACGTACTACTTCCAAGTCACGTCACCCAGCGGCATTCTTCTGTCCACTGACCTGGCTGAGTGCCGCCAGGTGCTCGTCAATGTGGCAGGCTACATCGCCGGTGGAACGGGCCCTTGCCCGCACGCCAACGGCACGACACATCCGCTTACCGGCGCCATTCCGGTTCAGCTCATGCCCTATAACGACACGCCGAACAATGGCGGAGAGTACAAGGCGTGGCTGATCAAGAAGAACGCGGCACAGGTCGGCAACGACGGCATCACTATCAAGTTTAAGAACTCTGATTCGAAGACCGACAACTTCAAGGTGCACGAGGAGGACATTAGCGGCAGCGCCACACTCTCAGGATCCAAGTTCTATGACTACGATGCTGATGGCGTGTGGGATGACAACGCAAATGAGCCGGGCGTCGAAGGCGTCCGCATCAACGTCTACCTTGATAGCCCGAACGATAATCCTGACCAAGGCTTTGTCTTGTTTGATCCAAACGGTGAAGGCTTCACAACGACCACCGATGCAAACGGCGACTGGTCCGTTTCAGATGTGCCCGATGGCGTTGACATGAAAGTCTGCGAAGTCGTGCCTGAGACAGGAACGGATACGGAGTGGGTTCAGACTGCTCCGCAGATGAACCAGGACGGCGAGCGATGCTGGATGGGACCGACGCCTGAGAATGGCGGATCGATCGGCAACCTCAACTTTGGCAACGTCTGCGTGTTCCAGCCGGACTGTGCACGAGATGCTGATTTTTGGTGCTCTCCCCCGGGTGAAGAGATCCTAAAGAACAAGGATGACGGCCTCAGGATTCATGGCACGACATTCTTTACGAAGTGGCTGAATCCCCTATGCCTCTATTGGGAAAATGGGACACAGCTGGTCTTCAACGGCAACACGTTCGAGGAAGACTACAGGCTGCTGTGCCGGTTCCTGAACGAGTTCGGTCCGAACAACATGTCGAACATGCTTTCGGTCGACTTCTTGGTGCTAAAGATCAACTTCATGCTCCATGAATTCTGCACTCAGGAAGAGATGAATTCGCTTCGGTTCCTGCTCACGGACGTGTCCGGCTTGGCCGAGTGCTGGTCCGAGTACCGAAAGTGGGGCGTTTATACTCCCGTTGCTGGCTTCACTGAAATCAGCTCCTGGGCAAACCATCTGCTCTGCTATCACACGCCGATTCCCAATCTGATCCTCGGCGGCGATCCCTACCGGCCCTACTATGAGTGTGCAAAGGACTTGTGCGTTGCTTTCAACAACAACTCCATGCGCGCCCTGATGGATGGGCCCTGCGACGTGATCTACTTCCCAGAGAATCCGTAAGGCAAAGACGCTTCACGATTCGATCTGGGTAATGAGGATGCCTCGGCCGCTGACGCGGTTGGGGCATTCTCGTGTGCACGGCTAGTCTCAGGACGGAATCCTCAGGCCGTCCTCAGCGGGAGAGGGCGTCGTGTATAATCCGCAAAGTCTCGGTTGGGCCGTTAGCTCAGTTGGTAGAGCGGCTGACTCTTAATCAGTAGGTCGTAGGTTCGATCCCTACACGGCCCACCAATCGTTTTAGGTTCAAAAGCCACCCTTCGGGGTGGCTTTTTTGTTTGTGCACTTGTGGTTTTTGGGGGCTGTGAGGCGCATCGATCGAGGACTTTGCTCCGCAGTCGGGGCACTTGATCGTGACCACGAGTCAGTCTAGCCTATCGCTCTCTGCCTTGAACTTGATATGCGCCTGCCTTCTTACGAGTGTGCTTGCCAGCAGAGGCTTGATAACCAGGCGCTCGGCGAGCCAGCCGAGGGGGCCGAGCTTGGCTGTCACGTCGATTTTGTCAGTCATGCGGGCGCCGCCCTGGATTGACTCGAATAGATGGGTGTGCGTCAGCTTTTTGAATGGGCCAGAGACTTGTCTGTCCGTGAAGCTGGCCGGACGATCGTAGTCAGAAATCTCGGCGGTTAGAGTGAATCTCAGCCCCAGCTGCCGAGACTCAAAGGTCAATCTGTCGCCCAGCTCCAGCAGTCCCGTCATCTTGCCGCCAATGATTCTCTCGTCATTGGCGGCCATGCTCTCTACGTGATCGTCGACACTTCGAGCCAGGTCGAAGCAGACCTCTGGTGAGGCGTTCACCGTGATGGTCTGCTGGATCCTGATCATCTTCTTAGTCTACGGGCTGGTTCAGCTTCTTTGTCGTCGTAACCAGCGACTTCACCATCGAGTCGACGATTCCGGCCATCTTTTCGTCGGAGAGAGAACCATCATCATTGAATGCCGAAAACGACCCGCCGATTGCCACCTGCTCCGGAATGACAAACACCTTGAGATTGGTGAGAATCGTGCGGACGTGGCCGAGAGCTCGCAGACCACCTAGTGCGCCGGGAGAAGTGCTGAGTAGTCCGGCGACTTTGCCGGCGTAAGCGCTGCCCCTGCCTTCACGCGGGCGAGAAACCCAGTCGATCGTGTTCTTCAGGACGCCTGAGATGGATCCGTTGTACTCGGGCGAAGAGATGATGATCGCGTCATGCGCCATGAACAGCTCGAAGAGGGCGTCAGCGTTCTCGGGCATTCCATCAGTTTCGACATCGCCGTCATAGAGGGGGAGGGGGAAGTCCTTGAGATCGATGAGAGTGACCTCGGCTCCATGCTGCTCAGCGAGCTTTGCGGCGTGTGCGGCCAGCTTTTTGTTGAAGGAGTTTTTCCGAGTGGCACCGGAGAAGGCGAGTATTCGTGGCTTGGTCATTCTTGTCTGCTTCCTGTCTGGCTCCGATCGACTTGCCGATGATGGCTCATGACCGGGCGAATTAGTTGGTATCATAAAGGAACTAACTTCCTTGAGTCAATAGGGTACATTTTTGTAACCGACTTTTGGCGGAGGTGCACATGAGCAAACGAGTGAGATATGAAGGCGAGTGCCGGATTGAGCGGGCGATCAGGGTTTTTGGCGGCAAGTGGAAGCCGGCGATCATGTACTACCTCTCGGTGAAGGGGACGCTGCGGTTCAGCGAACTGAGGCGGCTCATTCCTGAGGTGTCTCAGAGGATGTTGACTCAGCAGCTGCGGGACATGGAGAGAGACGGGCTAATCGTGCGTAAGCAGTTTGCAGAAATCCCCCCGCGCGTTGAGTATTCGCGAACCGCTCTGGCTGAATCGCTGTCTGATATATCGTTCCAGATCCACGAGTGGGCTGAGGCGAACATGGATGCTGTCGACCAGGCGCAGCATGAATACGACGCCAGGGTGGGTTCATGATCGCTTCGCTCTGCTGGCTGGCTGTTTCGCTCGACGCGATGGCGGCGCAGGGGATGATGGTGGGAGAGGTCACGCCTTCGAGCGCTTTTGTGCAGGTGAGGTTGACTGCTTCTGGCCTTGTGGACGGGGATGTGCCTGGAGCTCAGGGAGTCGTCAAGTTCATCCTGTCGGCTGAGGGGTCTTCTTCGTTCGTGACGCAGGTTGTGAGGGCTGATGCTGAGGGTGACTTTATCGCTCGAGCAGCCTTTAGTGGGCTCTCGCCAGAGACGCTCTATGAGTGCCGCAGCCGAATTGGCGCATCGCTTGATTCTCTCCGTCCGGGGCCGTCTGCTCGGTTCCGAACATTGGGTGGAGCTGCGTCTGACAGAGATGTTCGATTCGTGGTTGTGACGGGGATGAACTACGCGAAGTATCACGCTGCTGGCGCGACGCCAGGGGCTGACAAAAACGTGGGTTTTCCCGCCCTCGCGGCCATCCTGGAGAGGCAGCCAGACTTCCTTGTTGGGACGGGCGACAACGTCTACTATGACCGCCCTGCTGGGACGCGTGCCCGCACGGTTGGGGAGATGAGGCAGAAGTGGCACGAGCAGTTCGTTCAATCTCGTTTTGTAGAGCTTTTCGCTAGTGTTCCTGCTTATTGGATGGTTGATGACCATGACTACCGTATCAATGACTGTGACAATACGGGTGGCTATCAGCCCTCACCTGAGAGGGCTCAGAAGGTGATGTTCGAGCAGCTCCCGATGCCTTCCGACAAGCCTTACAGGACTCTCCGCGTGAGCCGTGATCTGCAGATTTGGATTACAGAAAACCGGATGTACCGCAGCCCGAATAAGGCACCGGATGGACCGGACAAAACGATCTGGGGCGCAGAGCAGAAAGAGTGGCTGAAGCGGACACTCTTGGCCAGCGACGCGAAGCAAAAACTGCTGATCTCACCCACGCCGATGATCGGCCCAGATGACGCCTACAAGAAGGACAACCACGCCAACCACGGTGGGTTCCGATATGAGCGAGACGAGTTCTTTTTCTGGCTGAAGGAGTCGGGTGTGGCAGACGGTTTCGCGATCATCTGCGGGGATCGGCATTGGCAGTACCACTCCGTTGACCCGAGCGGGATCGAGGAGTTTTCTTGTGGTGCGTTAGTCGATGCGAACGCTCGGCTGGGGCGAGTGCCTGGCGACAAGAATTCAACTGATCCAGACGCGCTGATCGTTCAGCCGTACCTGCAGAAGAAGGCTTCGGGCGGGTTCTTGGAGGTGGTCTTGTCAGGTGGGGAGCTGGCGGTCGCATGGTTTGATGAAAACGGGGTTCTGCTGCATCGCAGCTGAGTAAGCTCTACACATGATCCTCTCCGCGCTCGTCTGTGCAAGCGTCATCGCCCAGCCTGATCCAGGCAAG
>JALGYA010000198.1 GCA_029824475.1 Fimbriimonadia bacterium
CAAGCGCAAACGCGGCGCTCGTCATGAATCTAAGAACTGACATCATTCCGTTAGACCTTCGGTCCACTCCATTGTACGCAGACTGGCTCAGTCCATGCAGCCAGGAATTGCAGACTCGTACGCGTCCTTCAAATCCGACGTCTGGCTGTCCACCAAGGTTTGCCCGTTGAACGTCGCCTTGACCTGGCCTGAATCCGGCGCTGAATCTCCGATAACAGTGAGCGTGAGCCCGTTTGGCAATTTGTCTCTCAATGCCTGCTCAGAGTCGCTCTCGAATCCGACCACTACATGGCCAGGGATCTCACCAAAAGCTACAGCGTCAATCCTGGATCCCAATTCAGACAGCGCACCGCTCAAGTCGACTTCGCAGCCTGAATCACCCGCGATGCACATCTCTGCCAGTGCAAAAACCGTGCCGCCTTCACTCACATCGTGAGCACAGAGCAGCAGCTCGTCATTCACGCTGTCAGCCAGCCAGTGACACAGGTCCTTTTCGGCTCTCAGATTCGGTCTAATCGGAGCGCCTTCTTCCCTCTTGTGGACTTCTGTCAGATAGGTGGAAGCACCAAGGCCGAGCTGGCTTCCAGCCTCGACAGGAAGTTTCACCAATCCAATCTTGCAGGCATTCTCTGGAAGAGCCATGCCGATCCGCTTGTTGGCATCTTCGAGCAGTCCCATCATGCCGATGAGAGGCGTCGGGAGAACCTCGCCGAGCTCGCTCTGGTTGTAGAAGCTGACGTTGCCGCTGATGACCGGTGCACCCAGGGCCTCGGCTGCATCTGCGATGCCGCGAACTGCCCTCTCGAACTGGAAGTAGACACCCGGGTCGCGAGGATCACCAAAGTTGAGGCCGTCAGTGACACCCACCGGCTTGGCACCAGTGCAGGCGACGTTGCGCGCAGCCTCAATAACTGCGAGGCAGCCGCCCGCATAGGGGTCCTGCATCGTCCAGAGGCCGCTGCCGTCAATCTTGAGCGCTACACCCTTCCTCGTGCCGCGAGGGGCCAGGACAGCAGCATCACCCTGTCCAGGAAGCAGGGTCGTCTGCGTCTGGACCTGCTGGTCGTACTGCTGATAAACCCAGCGCTTGCTCGCCAAGGTCGGGCAGCTGAGAAGCTTGAAAAGCGAATCCTGAGGGTCTGTCTGCTCAACCGTATCGAGGCTGAACGTTCTTGCGTCGATGCAATTCTGTGGCTCCACAGGCTCGACGACGTAGGTTGGGCACTCGTCTGTCAAAAGCTTGGCTGGGAAATCTGCTTCAACCTTGCCATGCCGGGAGATCGTAACCATTCCCGTGTCGTTGAGATAGCCGATGACCTCAGCCTGTGTCCCCCACTTGTGGAAGATGTCGATGATCTCCTGCTCACGGCCCTTGTGGGCAATAGCGAGCATCCGCTCCTGACTCTCGCTGAGCATCAGCTCATACGCGGTCATGTCGTCCTCTCGCATCGGGACCTTGTCGAGATCAACGTCCATACCAACGTTGCCCTTTCCGGCCATCTCGGTTGTTGAGCAGGTCAGACCAGCCGCACCCATGTCTTGAATCGACTGAACCGCGCCGGTCTTGAGAGCCTCAAGCGTGGCTTCGATCACGATCTTCTCAGCGAAGGGATCGCCAATCTGTACGTTGGGCCGCTGAGACTCACTGTCCTCGTTTAGGGCGTCGCTGGCGAAGGTAGCACCGTGGATTCCATCTTTTCCGGTGGCCGAGCCCAAGTAGATGACTGGGTTGCCAGGGCCGTCGGCTCCAGCCGAGGCGACTTCGTCCAAGTCGACCATGCCGACGCACATCGCGTTTACGAGCGGATTGCCAGCGTAGCGTCGGTGGAAGGCCACTTCTCCAGCAATCGTAGGAACGCCGACGCAGTTTCCATAACGGGAGATGCCGTCGACGACACCCTCAAAAATGTGCTTGCTGAAGCTGACTACTTCCTCATCAGCCTCGCCATCTCGGATCGGGCCAAATCGGAGTGAGTTCAAGCAGGCGATTGGACGTGCACCCATCGTGAAGATGTCGCGGATGATTCCGCCTACACCGGTTGCTGCGCCTTGATGAGGCTCAACAGCCGAGGGGTGGTTGTGTGACTCGACCTTCATGACAACACCGATGTTGTTGCCGATGTTGATCATGCCGGCGTTCTCGTGGCCGTCGCCCTCCATCGCCTTCTTGTATTCGCTGAAGTACGAGAGGATCGGGCGGGAGTACTTGTAGCCGCAGTGCTCGCTCCACATCACTGAGATCATGCCCAGTTCGGTCATCGTGGGTTCTCGGCCGAGAAGCTTCAAAATCAGGTCGTATTCCTGATCCGTCAAACCCATTGAGAGGTAAACATCTGGAGCGATGGCAGCCATCAGCCGAATTATAGCCCTGGCCGGGTGGGGTCTCCTGACCTCCGGCCTCCTTTCGTTGGGCGGCTGCGCCTCAACAGACCATTGGACTGGGACTTGGGTCGGAGAGAAGCAGGGTCTGGTCGATCCTTCTAAAGAAGGCGACGCGATTGCCAACACGATCAACAAGATCGAATTGACCATCAACAACGACGGCTCGTTTACGCTGGTTGAGATGGGAATCCCGATGGACGGCACTGTGGGGCGAGAGAAACAGAGGGCCGAACTCCACGTCAAGAATCGCTTCGGCCAACCGATCACAAACGAGATCCCACAGGCAAAGGGACAGAAAGATCGATGGCTGGAGTGGCAGAACGACCAGACCATCCTGTACCATGATCCAGACAGCTTCTACCCAGAGCCGGTGACGCTCAGTCTCAAGCAGGACTGAGCAACGGCGGGTGCGGCCAATTCGTAAGGAAATATAGAGATGGGACCAGTCATTGCTATTGTTGTCGTTGCCGTTGTGTTTCTCGTTGTGTTCATCGGGATGTACAACACACTCGTCAAATCCAGAGCGCAGAACCAGAACGCCTGGGCGCAGATCGACGTGCAGCTCAAGCGCCGCTATGATCTGATTCCGAACCTCGTGGAGACCGTCAAAGGCTTCATGAAGCATGAGCAGGACACCTTGGAAAAGGTGATGAAGGCTCGTGCGCAGGCCCTGGCTGCGAAGACCGTCGGTGAGAAGGCGAAGGCAGAAGGTGCCGTCGCCGGTGCTTTGAGCGGAATCTTCGGCCTCTCAGAGGCCTATCCTGAACTCCGCTCGAACGAGAACATGCTGACGCTCCAAGAGGAGCTGCGAAGCACCGAAAACAAGATCTCGTTCGCACGGCAGTACTACAACGATTCCGTGACCGGCTACAACATCAAACTGGAGACCTTCCCTTCCAGCGTTGTGGCAAGCATGTTCAACTTCAGCTCTGAAGAGCTCTTTGAAATCGAAGAGCCGGCGGAGCGCGAAGTGGTCAAAGTCAAGTTTTAGGGCCCTGATCAATGAAGAGCGGGCGTCTGGATTAGTCCAGACGCCCGCTCTTCATTTGTCAAATCAGAGGCCAATTCCCAGCGTGATCCGAATCGTCAGCAGCCTCGCTGCGTCTTCATTCGATCTCGGGTGCAATTCCTGCCGTTTTTCTTAGCATAGATGTCCAGATGGCGAAGGAATCAGCTCTTACGGGAACGAAGAAAGGTGGGTATTTCGTTTCCCGTCTACTTATTAGATGCCTTAAATGGACAAAAAGTTCACTTATCGGCGCCGCGTAGGACTGATGGTGCAGCACCGAATCGGCCGGAAAACACCCTGCTGAAGTGGGCTGGGCTCGCAAATCCACACATCTGCGAGATCTCTGCTATTCCCATATCCGTCTGCAGGATCATCTCCCTCGACTTCTCGAGCCGCAGTGCCAGCATGTACTGGTGGAACGGCTGCCGCGTGGCCTGTTTGAACAGGTGGCGGAAGTGTGACGTGCTCAATCCGAGCCGCTCTGCGACCATCGCATCGTTGATGCCCTCGCCGAACGACCGCTCGACATACTCGAGCGCGTCGTCGATCAGGTGCTGAGTGCCGGTTCGACCGTCGCCAAAAATGTCTCTCGTAAGTGCCCTCAGTGACTCCACCGCCACTTCGGCTATGACACTGCAGTCCTTCTGCTCATCAAGAGCTCGGGCGGAGTCGAGGAGATACCTGTGGGTGTTTCTTGAACCACCCATCTCAAGCAGACCGGCCGTGACCGCTGCCTGGAATGTCAGAACAAGGCCACGAGCCTCATCCAGATCATCACCAGAGTTCATGACACCCTCGGAAAGCTGCTGAAGGGCCCTTTCGAAGCGGACACGATCCGCCAGCCGCATGATCGAGCCGATATCGCCCAGCCCGACTTTCTGGCCCATTCCCCGGAAGGGGCAGACTGCGATCTCCTCAAACTCAAAAACCACATCGAAGATGGCAAAGCTGGCCGGCGTTCCTAAGTCGTGAAGGATAAAGCGGTCTGGAACGAGCCCGTCCACAACCTCGAAACTGAGAACATCAACACGATAAGTCTCCTCATCGAAGTCGGTCTGCCCGGCTGTCTCAATCTCCGTTCCGTCGCCAACTCTCCTAAAGACAGCTCCCAGCTCTTTGGCATCTGAATAGTGCCTCCCCTGAACCAGATCTATGCGCTGAGTGGCATCTCCGCTTCGCATGAGGCGGATCGAGGCTCCAAGGGCCCCTGAAGGCTCGGCTTCAGGTCCGCAATAGAGCGCAAAAACGCCTGCAACGAGGACTCGATTGAGACGCCCTTCTACTTCAGGAATGGCTGCGTCCAGCGTCAACGGGTATGCCCTTGCAGGGTGGCGCCTTCCGGCGCCACCGTTGCTCTGCCAGGCCGCACCACCGCTGAAGCCGTGTTCGGAAAAGTCAGCGTCGGGGCGCCAAGAACCCAAGGCGGGATTCCTTCTGAGGTCCGCCCTGCGATAGATCTTGCTTCCCGACTTTGATGCCATCTACTGAGTGATTTCTGCTGTCGTATGCGGCAGGTGCCCGAACAGCGACTCCCGTAGTCCCGAAAGGTGCGGGCGATGCAGTTCAGCATCTCGCTGGAAGTAGATCGGCACCCACACGGCATCCTGAAGAGCAATGTCTTCAGCCTCTGCGTACAGCGGTGCACGGGTCTCCCAAGCAAGAGTTGAGTCTGCGGTACGGCAAAGATCATCGAACTGGTCGTTTGCGTAGCCCATCTTGTTCTCCGGACCGAACGACGCGAGCATGTGGCTCAGGAAGTTCTGCGGATCAAGATAGTCAGCAGCCCATCGCATGTGATAGAACGGCAGCTCACTGCGGTTGTACATCTCAAGGTAGGCGCGCCACTCTTTAGTCTGGAGGCTGACGTCTACGTTCAGGTTGTCCTTCAACATTCCTGCCACGGCCTCTGCAACCAGTTTGATATCCGGGAATTTCTCGCGGAAGTAGAGGTCGAGCTCCGGCAGGCCTTCACCGTTCGGATAGCCTGCTGCGGCGAGGAGCCGTCGTGCTTCGACTGGATCGAATTCGATGCCATCAGCTTCACTTCGGTGGCCAAGAACGCCAGGAGGGACGATGCTGTCAGCCCGCTGATTCACTCCATCCATCAAGTCGGTGACGATCACCTCTTTGTCGATGGCCATCGCGAATGCGCGTCGTACGTTGCGGTCCTGGAACGGAGGGTAGACCAGCCGGTTCATGCCGATGTACCAGATTGCCGGTCGATTGAACAGCTTCAGGTGATCCTTCAGTTCAGGATCAGCCTTGATGGCGTCGATTTCCTGGCGTTGCAGCATGGTCATGTCCAGCTCACCT
>JALGYA010000199.1 GCA_029824475.1 Fimbriimonadia bacterium
GACGGCCTTTTCTTCAAGCGGACGCCATGGCATCGGTCCGCCTAGAGTCAGCTTGTCAAGAGCCTGAACGTGCTGGGCAGCCTCCGCAGCCATTCGTGTTCTAGTGAGCATGAGCCAGCCGAGCATCACATGAGCCATGGGGAACGAGACGTGCCGCAGGATTTCGTCGAGAATCCTCGCCGCATCTTCAGTCAGTCCGGCCTCGAGCAGGAGGCAAACAGCCTCCATCGCCGCGTCAGGATGGTCCGCGAGCGGCTTCATCATCGGGTTTGCCTCAGAGGTGAGGGCCATGCCTTGGCTGAGGAAGCCCTCGACTCTGAGAATCGGTTCAAGAGGGGCTATGAAGTGAGCGTTCAGCAGCTCTGGCTGTTCTTCTTCGTCTTTCGCAAGGCCTCCGTTCCGCTTGACTGCGGCCTTCAGATGCCATGTCAAAGGATCATCGCCGCAAGCGAGCAGCGCCTGCTCCAGCAGGCTGTCGACAGCCTTCCAGTTCCGCTTCCTGATCTGCCAATAGGCCTCGGCCAGGCAAGCCACGTGCCGAAGGGCAGGCTCTGAGCGGTGCTCCATCGGCTCGGGCTGCTCGGTGAGCTCGTGGGTGAGGGAGATGTTTTGCCAGGTGTCAAGCAGCCGTTCTTGAGAGTCTGATAAGAGCAGCTGACTCTCAATCAGTAGGTCGTAGGGAAGTGGATCCGTGTGTGAATACCCGCTTGCTCCGGACCACTTCAGCAGCTCCTCGCCACCCTCATCACTCACCGTCATCGAAGCAGTATCACCGCCCGCAGATGAAAGATCAGCAGAGAAATGGCTGCGAGGATCCAGCGAGCCAGATGCCCGCAGAAGCTCGCCGCTGCCGGTTTCCACCGTGATCTCGGCCTCAAGCTCGCAAGCAGACTGAATAACAACCCGCTCCGCTCCAACTTCCAAAGACAGGTCCCGACTGAGCCCTGATGGTGTCAACCCGCTGAAGGGAGTCATTCGCGCCCGCCATTCGCCCGTCTGGCGAGGCATAAGCACTTGACCGCCGTGAGTCCAGTCCACGGCCACGGAGCCTGAATCAGTAAGACCGATAGCCTGCCAAGGGTATTCGGCCTGAACATGCAGCCCAGCGTCCTCCTTCGTAAGCACGCCGTTTTCGCCGAGCAGAGACGAGTCCTCGCCGTGAATGAGCAGCCCAGCCGCTGTTGTAATCGGCGACAAGCCCCTTGCCTGCACGCGCAGCTCCACGGTCAGTTCAGCTCGGTCAGGAGGAAGTGTCAGGCACGCATGCCAAGCCAGGCGGCCGTCAGGAGCAAGCTCGTGAAGGATGACTGCCGCGGGCGAGTCCTCTCCGTCAGGCTCGTGAAGCAGCGTCTCAACCGAACCCAGAGAATTCAAGCGGCGCCCTGACCCAGTGACCAGCTCAATGCCTACATTGAGCTGCGCCCCTCGCTCGCCAGATGCCTCCAGCCGAAGCTCGGTTGGCTTCTGAAGGACCTCACGCCTAGTCCGGCGGTCATAAATGCCCAGAATTCGACCCCCAAGATCGGGTGCAATGGATACGTCGAGCAGTTCGTTCGTCAGATGTATGATGCGGACCGATCGCTGCTCCAGGCGACCCGTCGGCACAAGACGAGGAAATGGCCAGCAGCATGTGGGTTGATCAGAATGGAAAGGCAGAACGTCGGCGGTCTCGACGCTCAGCTCAATCGTGTCTTCAAATATCTCTGCGGGCATCAGTTTTTCTCGTATCAGCGAAGCCGGAGTTCATCAGATGAAAAAGAGGAAGCATGAACTCAAGACTTGGCTCCTCTGGCTCGGCGCTCCGCTGCTCGCCTTGCTGGTCGGCTATTTTTACCTCGGGCCGAACCTTGACCCTGAGGCGTTAGAGCTCGGCTCAAAATCCGGGGAAGCACCGAAACAGCCACTTTTGTCATTCGAAGCCGGCCCGGCTGAGACAGGTGACCGCGGTGAAACGGAAGTCGAAATCCTGACTGATTCTAGCGACTGAAGTCAAAAAACCGCTCAGCATTCGCCGTCGTGATCTCCGCGCACTCGGCTGGATTTACGCTGATTGCATCCGCTAGTCCCGAGTTGATGTACGTGAGCCAGGCAGGCTTGTTCCGCTTCCCACGGAACGGAATCGGCGACATCCATGGCGCATCGGTCTCGATCAGCAGCTTCTCCTTGGGCAGCCACCCTAGAATCTCGCGCAGCTCATCGGATCGCTTGTAGGTAACAGGTCCATCAACCCCGAAGTACGATTCCAAGGCCAGGCAGCGTTTCGCGTCATCCGCGCAGCCCGCAAAGCAGTGGAACAAGTAAGGCAGCACTTTCCGCTTCTCCAAGATGTCAAGCAGCTGGGGATACGCATCTCGACAGTGAAAGACGATTGGCGCACCGGTTGACTCAGCAAGGTCGAGCTGCTCCAGAACGCACTTGTGCTGCTCCTCCATCGTTGCGTGGTCGCGATAGAAATCGAGCCCGATCTCTCCAAGGGCGACGGTTTTTGGATGAGCCAGAAGCCGTTCGATTTCGACGAGCTCCGAAGTCTTGTAGTCGCTGGCGTAATTTGGGTGCCAGCCGACAACGGCATAGACAGCATCAAACTGATCCGCTAGCTCGACCGCACGCTGACTCGATTCCGTGTCGACCCCCACCACGATCAGCTTTTCTATGCCGACTCCGGCAGCCTCTTCAACGGCAGCTGCCGGATCGGGAAAAGCCTCCGCATCATTGAGGTGGCAGTGCGTGTCGATAAGCCGCATCACTGAATTGTGACCTGGCGTGGGATTCTTAGCGCAGGACTTGACAACGAACCAAGCCTATTTCGCGTAAGCTAATTGACGAGAATGGCGCGACGCAGGAGATCAAAGCACTTCCCAAGCTTTTCGGCATATCTAACTGAGATATCCGAGAGGCCGACGGATATCAAACCGATGCTCGCCCACATGACGGGGTGCACGGCGCTGTTCATGGGTGTGCCTCTTGCTGGTCTGCTCGCCGGGCTTCAGTGGAGCAGCGTCTCCACCGGGTTCCAGGCTGCTGGCTTGGCTCTCCCTGCAGCTGGTCTCCTCTGGTTTGGTCTCGTAAAGCTCACGAAAATCGGGCGACACAAACCGGACGAGCGCGAGATTGAAGTCGCACAAGTCGCCAACGCGTTCAGCCTGCTCGTCAAAGAGAAGAAACTCCACAAACGAGTCGATCCGGCAGCCCTCCACCTGATGGAAGCGGGTGCAGAAAACTGGGCGCGAATCAAGCAGGCTTTGGCGAGCCCGTTCTGGTCTTCAGAAAAGCTCGCTGGCCACTGGACGACCATTCGCGAGCAGACCGAACAGGCAGCTGACCGAGCCATGGAGGACCTGATGGTTCTCGGGGCCACGTGCATTGGTGAAGAACCGCAGGGGCGCAAAGAGGACATCGAAGATGCCGTAGAAGATTTCTTCGACCTCTCGTTCTTCGATGCGATAGACAACATCAAGCGTGCGGCCTCCTCCGATTGGATGAGCTATGCCTACCACAGCCCGAACGCAAAGGCGATCTACGAGCCGGGAAGGCTCATCGCGGTGAGGCTGCAGGAGCTTGCGCAAGAAGTTGAGGACATGCAGGACGAGATCATCGAAGAGCAGAGCCAGGATCAGCCTGCCTCAGCCGAGTCGATCGACGTTGTCTTGAGTGAGCTGCGGGCCTTCAAGCAGGCAGAAGTCGAACTCGTCCACGAAGAGCAGGAGCATCTCTCAACCTAAAGGTTGAGAACGCCTCTCAGGTCATCCGAATAGCCCTGACCCATCGGCACTCTCGTTTCGACACCCGTCATCACGAGCAGTGAATCGCAGCCTGCCCGGTGAGCACACTCGATGTCGGTATCAAGCCGGTCTCCCACGACGATGGCATCCTCTGCCTTGAGCCTGGCATCTGAAAGGATCTGCTCCACCATCTTGGCTTCAGGCTTGCCTATCACGGTTGGGGTCACGCCAGAACATGTTTGGATCGATGAAACGATCGAGCCAGCCCCCGGATCGAAGACTCCTCTTTCCACGGGGAATGAAGGGTCGAGGTTTGTCGCAACGAACTTGGCGCCGTTCTTGATCGCGTGCATCGCGTGCCGCATGATGTCGTAGGTGAACGATCTGCAGATGCCGACTACTACCGCCTGCGGATGTGTGTCATCTGAAAAGCCCTCCCGTTCGAACGCTTCGCGAAGGCCGGGCTCACCGACAACGTAGACGCGCTTGAAATCAGACTCTCGGCACCATCGAGCGGCGGCCTGCCCTGATCCGTAAACCCATTCCGGACGACAGGGGATGCCCATGCCGAGCAGCTTGCGCGTGGTCTGCCCGGGAAGGGCAGCCGAGTTGTTGGTGAGATACCTGACCTCGCGGCCTTGTTTGATCAGCTCATGGACAACTTCGACCGCGTGCTCAACAGGCTCCGACCCTCTGTAGACTGTTCCGTCCAGGTCGAGGATGACGAGCTTTTTCAACTTAGGATTCCCTGGTGACAACGAAGCTGCTCACGGAGGAGAGGAATGTCCTGAAGGGTGATTCGGGAATGCCAGAAAGCGCGTCCATCGCCCTTTCGATGCATGCTTCAGCGTCTTCGGCTGCCGCATTGTAGGCGCCTCGGTCCTCCATCCAGCCGCAGATCATCTCAATCTCAGCGTCGGTGACTCCGTTTCCAAATTTACCGCGCGCGAACGTCAGTTCTTCCTCGGTCAGTGTGGATTTGAGGCGGATGAGCGGAAGAGTTGCACAGCCTTCACGGAAATCTGTGGCCCTCGACTTGCCGGTCTTCTTGCTCGATCCGCGGTAGTCGAGCAGGTCATCTGCAATCTGGAATGCTAAGCCAATCTCGCGGCCATATCGGGCCAGGCATGCGGTCTGGGAGCTGTCTGCCCCGGCCAGAATCGCACCGGTGATGCAGCAGGCCTCAATGAATGAGGCAGTTTTGAGGTGGAGAATCCTCAGGTGGCCCTCTTCGTCGAGATCGAACTGGCCTCGAACCGCAACCTCCTGCACTTCGCCCTCAGCCATCTCAGCGACAGATCGCGAAACGGCGAGGATGATCTCAATGCTCCCGACTTCTGCAAGGAGCCGCATCGCGCGTGAGAGCAGAACGTCGCCGGCCAGAATGCTGGCTGTCGAACCTATCGTCGCCGAAGCAGTCGGCTGGCCTCGGCGCGTATCGGCCTCATCGATGACGTCGTCATGGATGAGCGTCGCCATGTGGATCATTTCGAGGGCGGCACCGGCCTTGGCAGCCTTCTCTTTGTCGCCATTCGGATTGATCGCAAGCATTGCCAGCAGGGCCAGCATCGGCCGGAGGCGTTTGCCGCCGGCGTTCAAGGTGAGCCTGCAGGCTTCCTGGACCAGCTCAGAATCGGAAGCGGTCTCCTCTTTGAGAATCTCCTCCAACCTGACTGCGCCCATCGCCATGTCGGCGAGCACTTCGTCCGGTACTGAATCCTTCACTCGTGCGAACAGCTCAGCGCTCATGGCTTCACCCCCCAGTGCATACAGATGTTGCCGAAGAAGAGCGTTTTGAACCCAACTTCTTCAAATCCACTCCCTGTGAGGAGAACTGCCAGCTCTACTTTCGTCATAAATTTCTCTGTGCTCTTGGGCAGGTATTTATATGCCTTTGTCTTGCCAAACATCGAGCCGAGCACCGGCACGACCTTGTGGAACATGAATTTGGCTGCCCGACCCTGGAGGTT
>JALGYA010000200.1 GCA_029824475.1 Fimbriimonadia bacterium
CTACGACCTCGTCTGCAATGGCGTGGAGTGGGCCTCTGGCTCCATCCGAATTCACGATCCAGAGTTGCAGGCACGCGTTTTCAAGCTGATCGGCTTTGACGAGGCGGCTCAGCAGGAGAGATTTGGCCACATCCTTGAGGCGTTCAGCTATGGCGCTCCTCCGCACGGTGGAATCGCTCCTGGCATCGATCGAATGGTCATGTTCCTGACTGATGACGAGAACATCCGAGAGGTCATCGCGTTCCCGAAAATGGGAAGCGGTCTTGACCCTCTAATGGACGCACCATCTGTCATCGATTCTGCCCAGTGGGCCGAGGTTGGACTGCAGGTCACACCTCGGAAAGAAGACTGAGTAAAAGTGCCTCTTCAGGCCCGGTAATTTCATCGTGAGATTTCCGGGCATCAGCCTCTTCTCTAAATCTGTCCCAGCCAGCCCTGAAGACAGCGGCCCCATCACCCGTAAATTAGAGGGGGAGCTGTGCGATGGAGCACGGCATCAGATGGAGATCAGACGCTACTTCACAAGACAGGACCGCGACGTGCTCGCGGAACTGAGGCTGGAGCCGTGTCGCTTTGTACAAGGCGGCGCGATGGTCCCTGCCGGGTGGACACCTGCGGGTCAGGTCTTCTTTTCCAAGGTTATCGAGTCTGAAGATCTCCCGGCTCAGATGATCCTGAAGCTGGCAGTAGAGCGAACCGTTGAGGACGTCGAGTCCACAGGCATTATTCAAGACCGCATTCAGCTGGACATCTTCCGAGATGAACTTCTTTACGTCCTCGGAAAGGGATGGCTGATTCCACCAACCCTCTCATGCCGAGCCAGCGGGCGCCAAGAGGATCAAATCCTTGAGGAGGTTGATCCCGTCATGCAGGCTCTGCTCCTTGTTCGCACCGCAAGGGAAGTAGCCGCTGTCCAGGGCGGATCAGTGTCTGACTCCGTGATTCACAAGGCGAGGCTTGCAGGAGCAAACGACAAACAGATTGAAGAAGAGTTAGGCAGTCAGGAAGTCGATCTTGGAACCAGCTCCTCACAGGATCCTGACGATTCGCAGGATCGCACGACTGCCATCGCCCTCTGGCCCTATCTGGAGCCGGTTACCGGCAGATGTGAGCTCGCCGGCCTGAAGCAGACAGCTAGACTCGCTGGCATCACCGCATTGGCTTCTGGAAACGGACTCGTTGAGCCGTGCGGCCTTAGCGGGCTGCTCTTGGCCCTGGGAGAGCAGTACGGCAGCGAAAGGTCAGCAGCAATCGCCAGTGCCGTCTTTGCCTGCGCTGCGGCTGAGGCTAGCGCCATGAAGCCCGGCGACGATCACCTCGGCGGCTTCGCGGTCAGCCATCTCCTGCATTTGAAAGATGTTCCTGCTGTGGACGGCTATCGCGGTCCGTTCGCAGAGCCGAACCGCTGGAAGTCTGAAGCAGAGTCGAGCATTAGGGAGGCAGAGGGCTCAGTGGGAGCACAGCTCACGGTATCTGGCCACAGCAGCGCTGTTGCCTGGTGCGGCGGCATGACCGCCGGCATCGCACCAGCGGGGTCTGTTGTGGATGCTGTCAGTCATGAGCCACGACCTGAGGCACAGCTCTTGTACAGAAGGGCCGTGGTGCGCGACGAAAAACCGCTGCTCGGGCCAGATCGAGATATGGCAGTTTCCAAACTGCTCTCTGCAGATACGGGATCTGAGGCGAAGATTGAGGCGGCTGTCAGGCCATTCATTCATGGCCCGATCCGAAGGACCAAACTTGGTGGACCGCAGGATGCGCCCGTCCAAGATGCTGATGAAGCAGCCAAGGTGTTCACGGTGAGGGCTGGCGGCGGAGAAGCAAAAGTCACGGCAAGCCTCTCGCCTGAAGGCCGTATCGAGCGATTCGATATCTTCTCTGAATCGGGTTCGGGTGGAGATGCAGAGGTTCTGCGAACCATGTCGTTCGCTATGAGCGCATCTCTTTCACAGGGAGCAACTATCGCTGATCTGAAGATGCAGGTTCCTCAGCACAGCAGCGCGATGTGGGCTCATATTCTCAGGGATACTCTCGAAGCTCTTCAACGCCTCGAATCTTAAGCGTGTCCTTCGGGGCATAATCCGGGCATGCTTTTTCCGCTCAGCGCACCTGCGCCGATCCTAACGAAGCCCGATATCCACGAAAACCTCGTTGCCTTCAGTTGTGAAGGCGATATTTGGGTGGGAGACCTCAAAACAGGGAAGGCTAATCGCCTGACCACGTCTCCTGGGAAGGAGGAGCGTGCAAAGTTCTCTCCGGACGGAAAGTCGATCGCCTTTACTGCCACCTACGATGGCATTCGAGAGCTCTATGTCATGCCGACTACTGGCGGCGCACCAAAGAGGCTTACCTACACCTTTGACTATGCCTATCCGATGGATTGGACTCCTGACGGCAGGAGCGTGCTTTTTGCCAGCCGCGGTGTAAACCGCAGCTTCCAATTTCACACGATCTCAGCCGATGGCGGACCGAGTGAAAGGCTGCCCATCGAATTCGCATCGCATGCCAGCTACAGCAGCCAGACGGGCAAGTTCGCGTACACCCGGTTTTTGCGCTCCTTCGATTCCTGGTTCTACTACAAGGGCGGTATGCAGAACCATGTCTGGAGCGTCGATTTAGGCTCGAAGAACTTCAAGAAGATCAGCTCCGCCCCCGGCACCAGTGAGCACCCAGCGTGGGCTGGAAGTCGCGTCTTCTTTGCCAACGAACAGGACGGAATGTTCCGATTGATGAGTGTCTCTTCTTCTGGCGGTAAAGAGAAGACACACGCCGGCCCTTATGAGTATGAAATCCGTGAACTCGGCACCGATGGAAGCAGGGTGATTTATGAAAAGGCCTCCGGCCTTGAGTTGTTTGATCCCGCGTCTGGCAAGCGGAGTGATGTCACCTTCTCACTGCTTTCTGACCTCCCCCACACCAGATCGTTCCTTGTTGATCCGGCCAAGCACACTGCCTCGGCCTCGATAACACCCACAGGCAAACGCGTCCTTATTGAGACGCGTGGTCAGATTGTCAGCGCACCTGCAGGCAAGGGCGAAACTCGGCTATGGAAGTCTCAGCCGGGCGTCAGGCTAAAACTTCCGGAGATGTCTCCGGACGGCAAGAAGGTCGCCTACGTATCTGACGAAGGTGGGGAAGAGCAGTTGTGGATTTCTGATCCAGACGGCTCCAATGCCAAGCAGCTGACCAAAGACACCAAACGGCAGCTCAAGAATTACAAATGGAGCCGTGACGGCAAGTGGATTGGCCTCAACGACAGCGAAATGCGTCTGCGGCTGATCAACACCGAGTCGGGTGACTCCAAAGAGATCGACCACGCACATTCGACATGGAACGGCACTGCATTTGACATCTCTCCTGATTCGAAGTGGTTAGCTTATGGCGAAGTGAATGGCATTACTCACATGTCTCGCCTCGTCCTCTATGAAATCAGCACCGGCAAGAAGACTCGCCTCGGTTCTGGATTCACAAATGACGTGGCGCCCTCATTCAGCTCTGATGGCAAGAATCTCCTCTTCCTAAGTGCTCGCAGTCTAGGAGTTGCCTGGGATTCTGTCCTGGCACAGATGAACACCAAGGACGTGATGGTGCCCTGCATCCTGCTGCTTCAGAAAGACGGCAAGAATCCGCTGGCACTATCAGACACCGTGGAGCCCGTGAAAGCGGAGAAGAAAGAAGATAAGAAAGAGGACGATAAAGAGCCCGCCAAGAAGCCTGAAGAGAAAAAGCCCGGCACCCCTGGCATCGACCTTGAGGGACTCTACGATCGGCTGATTCTCATCCCCGGCATGAGCGGATCGTACACGCAGATCGCACAGGCCGGCTCGAGAGTGCTGGTATCCGGTGCAGGCAAAATCAGCTTCTATGATCTGAAGGCGAAGAAGGCGGGCGAAGTCACCTCAGGCGGTGCGTTCAGCCTCTCCGCCGATGGCAAGAAGCTCCTGGTCGGCAATCGTGTTGTTGATGCAGCTGGAACGGGTGTGGCGGCAACAGCCGGCGCTGTCTCCTTCGGCGGACTTCAGCTTAGAATCGAGCCAAAGCAGGAGTGGGAGCAAATGTTCTGGGACGCGTGGCGGCTGCTGCGCGACTACTTCTATGTCGCCAACATGCATGGCCTGGACTGGAAGGAGATCGGGAATAAGTATCACGCAATGCTTCCTCAGGTTCGTTCTCGTGATGAACTCGACATCCTGATCAAGTGGATGCAGGCGGAGCTCGGATCGTCCCACCAGTACCTAAGAGGAGGAGATGAGCAGCTTCTCACCAAGACTGCCCGTGGCGGACATCTCGGGATCGAGGTCGTCCCAGAAGGTGGACATCTCAAGATCAGCAAGATATACAGCGGCGACGGCATGCTCACGAGTGAGCGTTCGCCGCTCCTTGAGGCTGGAATGAATGTTTCTGAGGGCAACTACCTCCTCGCTATCGGGGGGCAGAAACTGACGGCCTCATCTAACTACAAGGAGCACCTGGTTGGCCGAGCCGGACAGACCGTGTCAGTGAAGATCGGCAAGACCGCAGATGACAAGGAGGCTAAGACCTACTTTGTGAAGCCTGTTTCGAGTGAAGCCCGCATGAAGCAGCTCAGCTGGGTCGAGAAGAACCGAGCGTACGTCGACAAGGCCTCAGACGGCCGAATCGGCTATATCTATCTGCGAGCGATGAGCACGCCAGACATGGCGGACTTTATCAAGCAGTTCTATCCACTGCGCGACAAGCAGGCCCTGTTGATCGATACACGATTCAACGGCGGCGGCAACACTCAGGCCGTGATGAACAGGATTCTAAATGAGAAGCTGGTCGGCATGTTCAACATGCGCGCCAGCGAGTACGGCTGGTCACGACAGAGTGACTTCTTCCTCGGACCGCTCGCGTGCCTGCAGAACGAGTTCAACGTGTCGTGCGGTGAGGAGTTCCCTCACGCCTTCCGAAAACTCGGCCTCGGCAAAGTCATCGGGCGACGAACGTACGGTGGGGAAGTCGGTTCCAGCCCTGGCTGGCCCCTCGCTGATGGTGGGGTCGTGAGCGTGCCGAACTACGGCATGTACACGATCGAAGACGGCTGGGTCATTGAAGGCCCAGGCGTCTCACCGGACATTGACGTTGAGAGCGATCCCAACGCGTATGCACGGGGCACGGATCCACAGCTGGACGCTTCGGTGAAGCATCTCTTGGCAGAGATCAAAGCGAACCCGATCAAATACCCGATGGAGCCGCCGGCGAAGATTCAGCGTCGACGCAGAGGCTGAGGCAGGGAAACGCCCGATGGATGCTGTCCATCGGGCGTTCTTGTGTTTACTTTTTCTTGAGGTGGACGGCTAGACTGTTCTCCAGCCCTTTCTTGGTCTTGTCGTTGAATTCCGCCGCTGTGAATCGCACCACACCCTTCTTGTCTATGAGCACAATTGTGGGTACGCCCATCGCGCCCCACGCAGTGTGAACTTTGTCTGCGTCGTAAGCCATCTGGAAGGAGTACTTGTGCTCCTTGAGATACTTCTGGGCTGCGGCTGGACCTGGCTTGCTTTCCATGACGTCGGCTACGAGGACGACGAGGCCATCTTTCTTGTGCTTCTTCTGAAGAGCATCCATGACAGGCGATGCTTGACGGCAAGGGCCACACCAGGATGCCCAGAAGTCGATGATGACCGTCTTGCCCTTGAGCGATCTGTCGGTGACCTTCT
>JALGYA010000344.1 GCA_029824475.1 Fimbriimonadia bacterium
GGTTAGGCTTTGCCGCAGTGTTTCGCCATTCGGAGGGGGCCGCCACGATCGGATGGCCCAAGAAGCGATTGACATGATTTCGGCGACCATCACCGCTGGCCTGGTCGTTGCCGCCGTGCAAGGGGTCTTGGGCGGCATTACCTTCGCTGCGCTGTCTCTGCCATCTCCAGTGTTCTGGGGTGTCGTGATCGCTTTTCTCTCCCTGATCCCGATATTGGGAGCCTGGATGGTCTGGCTGCCGGCCGCAATTGGGCTGCTGCTGACCGGTGAGGTCACGAAGGGCGTGATCCTCCTGATTGCTGGAGCGCTTCTGATCAGCGCGGTGGATAATTTCCTGCGTCCGGCGCTGATCGCGGGCCGGTCACAACTGAATGGACTGTTGGTTTTCGTCAGTGTTCTCGGCGGCATCCAGGTGTTTGGGCTCATCGGTTTGGTGCTTGGTCCGCTTGCCGTTGCAATGGCTGTGGGGCTGATACGGGGCTATCGAGATAGCCTCAATCCAGCGACTTCTGCACCGGAGCCCGGTCCTGAGGCGGTTTGACATGCCTCTGGGGCTTGGATATATTGAGCATCGCTTCGCTGCATCGAATCGTCAGGCTTAGGCTTGGTTGATTCCGATACGGCTTTTTCATTTCACGCGGCGTCTTCCAAGCTGGGACGCTGCACGGGGAGAATCAATATGACCGGAGAACCCGAAGGGCTCCAGCCGCGCGCTGACCAGGAAGTTGAGGCAGCTGCGACTGCCCCAGAACCGGATACTGATTCAGCCCCTACCGAAGAATCCACGAAAGAAGAATCGTCCACTGCAGCGCCTGAGGCAGCAGCTGAAGAGCCAGCCGGTACTGAACCAGTTGCCAGCGAACCGCCGGTTGAGGAACCCAGCGCTGAAGTCGCGGCAGCTGAAGAAACCAGTACTGTCGAGCCGGTGGCAGAAGCACCTGCCGTCGAGCCCGTGAGCCCTGCCTCAACCGAGGCATTTAGCTCAGCGCCGTCGCTGCCGAAACCCAAGCCGCTCGACTTGCCCCCGGCTATTGAGCCGGCACTAGTCCCAGCCGCTAGCTCCACGACGGAAAACCAGCCGATCGTACCTCCAGATGAGGGCGGGCTACCGGGATTGCCGTCCGCAGACGCCGCCGACGAGGTCTCAGAAGAAGAACTTAAGGCGATCGATGAGGCGGTCTATCAGCACTTGATCGAAGAAGCCTCTGCTGGGGTTTCCCCAGCGTCGGAAGGTGAACGCCGCGATGGCACCGTGGTGAGCGTCACTGAAGATGCGGCCGTCATCGACATTGGCGGAAAAGCAGAAGCCATTCTTCCTCGTAGTAGCGTGCAGCAAGAGTCCGACTGGGCTGCACTTGAGGCGGGGGCTAGCATTGCGGTCGTCGTCGTTGGCTTGGGCGCACCTGGTGCTCGATGCCAAGGTCATCGAACGCATCAAAGGCGGGCTAGCGGTCGAAGTTGAAGGCGTCAACGTCTTCCTTCCCGGCTCTCAGACTGGGCTGCGGGGTGGGCAAGACCTGGACTCGATGGTGGGCGAGACACTACCTGTTCGAGTGGTGAAAGTCAGCCGGAGGCGAGGCAACGCGGTTGTCTCTCACCGTGAACTGCTTGAAGAAGAAGCCGCTGTCCTGCGCAAGGAGGCGCTGGAAAAGATTTCCGTCGACTCCGTTGTCGAGGGTGTCGTCAAGAATGTGACTTCATACGGAGCCTTCCTGGACCTGGGTGGTGTCGATGGACTCATACATGTGACGGATCTTTCTCACGGCAGGGTCAAGGATCCGGCGAGTGTGATGACGCCGGGACAGC
The DNA here is from genome assembly GCA_029824475.1 of Fimbriimonadia bacterium. Classification (GTDB taxonomy): domain Bacteria; phylum Armatimonadota; class Fimbriimonadia; order Fimbriimonadales; family Fimbriimonadaceae; genus JALGXY01. The sequence continues at coordinate 1,807 of JALGYA010000344.1, forward strand.
AGGTGTCCGCAAAGGTCATCAAGATTGACGAAGAGAAGGGTCGCGTTTCGTTGAGCCTCAAGGCGATGGCGCCGGATCCCTGGGAAACGACTGTCGATCGCTTCGCAGTTGGAAGTAAGGTGCGCGGCCAGGTCGCGAGTGTCACCGACTACGGGGCATTCGTCGAACTTGAAGAGGGCGTCGAAGGGCTCATCTACATTACAGAGATGACGTGGTCGAAACGACTGCGGCATCCAGCGAAAATCTTGACGGTTGCCGAGGAAGTCGAGGCTGTCGTGCTGAAGGTGCAGCCCACCGAGCGACGTATCTCGCTCAGTCTCAAGCAAGTTGGGCCGGATCCGTGGGAGAAGGCACAAGAACAGTATCTGACCGGTACTATCGTCGAGGGCCGCGTTCGAAACGTGACCTCCTACGGAGCGTTCGTCGAGCTAGAAGAAGGCGTCGATGGACTGGTTCACGTCTCGGACCTGAGTTGGGACCGGAGCGTGAAGGACCCGAAACATGTGCTCAAGAAGGGTCAGCCGATAAAGGCTGTGGTGTTGGATATCGATAAGGAGACGCACCGCATCTCCCTTGGTGTTAAACAGCTTGAGCCGGATGCTTGGGAGGCGTACTTCGACCTGCATTCGATCGGCGAGCAGGTGACCGGTACGGTCGTGAGGCTTGCGAAGTTCGGCGCGTTCGTCGAGCTTGAGCCAGGAGTTGAGGGTCTCTGCCACAGCTCGCAACTGTCAGGCCACGGACAGTCGAGAAACGCCGCGCTACAGA
>JALGYA010000201.1 GCA_029824475.1 Fimbriimonadia bacterium
GCGACTTGATTCCGCCGAAGATTTCATACTGCCGGACTGTCTCGCAGCCAAGCTCATCCCGCACGTACTGGCAGAAGAGCGACGTGTACGGGGCCATGATAATCGACATGCTCGGGTCGTGCTCCGGGCGCTGGTCAGCGCCGCGGAGTTCGTCGTCCCGGCCTTTGATTCGGCTGTCAAGCCGACCCACAGTGCGACGATCAGTCCGCAGCAGCTCCTTGCAGAAGTCATGGATGACGGGGCGCAGGTCGCAGAGGTCGAGATACTCTTCGCTCAGGCCAGTCAGCTTGGACAGCTTCTTACAGACCTTCTGCCTTTCCTTGCCTTGGAGTGCCGCGCCCTTAGCCAGCGCTAGCCAGTATTCGCCAAGGGCGAACTGCCGGGACTCGGCCAACACGTCCTGAAGATCACCACTCACCTTGCCGTGGTAGTGGCCTGTGGCCGTGTAGGTGGGCAAGAACAGAGCATAAGGCAGATCGTTGCCCTTCACAAATCTAGCCGTCTGGAAGCTCAGAATTGACGAGACCAGAACGATGCCGGAGAACGCCACGCCACGCTGAATCAGGTAGCCAGCAAGGCCAGCTGCGCGTGTTGTGCCGTAGCTTTCTCCAACCAAGTACAGCGGAGACGTCCACCGAGAATGACGCGTCAGGAAGAGCCGAATGAACTCGCCGACAGACTCGATATCACCATCAACGCTCCAAGCCTTTTTGGAGGCCTCCTCATCTTTGCCACGGCTGAAGCCAGTGCCGACCGGATCAATGAAAACCAAGTCCGTCTCGCCCAGCCAGTGGTGGGGGTTGTCGACAAGCTCATACGGCGGAGGCGGAAGCTCTCCGTTGTCCTGCATCTTCACGCGCTTCGGACCGAGCGCACCTAGGTGCAGCCAAAGCGACGGCGAGCCAGGTCCGCCGTTGAAGGAGAACATCAAAGGCCGCTTGGAGCGGTCCTTCACGCCTTTTTTCAGATACGCCGTGTAGAAGATCTCAGAGTGGACTTCGCCCTTCTCGTCCTTGATCGGCATCCAGCCGGTGACCGCCTCATAATCGAGCGACCCAGCCTTGTGCTGGGTGACGGCGGGATCTTTCTCGGTGAGGTCCAGCCCCTTCTTTTTCTGGTCTGCCTTCTTGTCGGCGGTCTCTTCTGACATGCCGTCAGTTTACTGGCAGACTTTGCAACATCGCCAACACGCGTCAAGTAGTGATCAATATGATCGGTCGCGAGGTGCTCTACTACTGCGAAGACTTCGAGGCAGCCTTCAAGACGTACACCAAAGGCTTCGGCTTTGCCGTCAAGGCCAAGTACGACTTCGGCTTCGCCATCCTGGATGCCGGCGGCCCTTGCGGAATCATTGGACTGATGGACAAGAAGCACTTCAGCCCGAATCCACCTTTGGATCCCTCTCCAACCCCTCGGCTTTCGCTGAAGTCCGAAGACATCGAGGCCGAAGTTGCTGGTCTGATCGAGCGTGGAATATCGGTCAGTGAAATCAAAGGCAAGAAGGAGAGCTGGCGCTGGGCAACTTTCGTCGATTCAGACGGCAATCCCTTCTTCATCTGGGAAGGCGACGAATCCTAGGCGACTCTCTCTGATTCAGCGGAAACTCTCCTAAGCAGATCTGCAAACTCAGACCGGGAGTTGACGCTGACGAGGCTGTAAGATGAGGCCATGAGAAAGGCTGGAGTCGTTTTCTTCTGGGCTTGCCTGCTTGCGACAGCTTGTTCCAAGCCAGCAGTTGAAAGCCAGGCCTGCATAGACGCCAGGGCTGCACGAAGCAAAGCAGTCAAGGCCGCCCAAGATGGCTACCTGGAGTTGGACGGCATCTTTGAGCAGCACCCCAAGGTCAACATGTTTGGCCCTCGAAGAAAACTCGCTGGACTCTCTGAAGAGGCAACCCTCAAAGCGATCTCGAAGAAAAGCGTCCAGTCACTGAGGGCCCTGGTCTTCAATCAGAAAAGGGACGAAGAGAGAGATCCAGACGATTACTTTCGACAAAGGCTGATCGACCGAGGAGTAAGTGAAGTTGACGCTGACCACGCCGAAGAACTCAATGAAGAGCTTGCCGAGCTTGAGCTAGAAGTTCTCTTGGCAACAGAGAATCTACGAAGCCTTGGGTGTGAAGGCTCTCCATAACTGCCTGATCGACACCGAACAGAGTTACGAGCCCAATTGCTCTGCCGCAGCCGTTGAGGCGAGTCATGCCACTAAGTCACGGCAACATTTGTCGTCGCAGACGGCGCCCCAGGAAGGCGACGAGTCCTAAGCGACTCGTTCGGATTCCACGAGCGCTTTTCCAAGCAGCCGCGCGATCTCACGCATTCCATCGACTCCGGCAGCCCTCTCCACGCCGCTGCTGTAGTTCGTCGTGCCGTTGATGTCGTAGGTGTACCGGCGGCCATCAGCATCTTCGATGAACTCAATCCCCGCGATATCCAAGCCCTCGGCGGCGCACATCTTGATGTAGCTCTGGACGAGCGGATCATCTTCTGTGAGTGGCGAGAGGCTGAACTTGGCCGAGCCATCTGCCGGGCAGTTCTCTGTCTGGACTTGGCACGCGTCGGAGGGGCAGAGTTCAAATCCGCCCACAGTGGAGCTTCGCATCGCGTAAAGAAACTTGCCATCCACGATTTCAACACGCGTGATGAACGGCTCCGCAGGCGCGATGTACTGCTGGATCAGCATCTGATTCTGCGGGCCCGGATCAAACTCTGGATCGTCCAAGTGCTCTGCCAGCTGTTCCAGGTTGTTGAACAGCTTGATGCCAAGCCCCTTTCCGCCCTGGTTGTGCTTCGTGATGAACTGGCCTTCAAACGTCGCAGCGGCAGCGATCAGCTCAGACTTGCCGACCGCCATCACTGTTCTTGGCGCGGCGATGCCATGACGCCTCATGGCGAGATCCTGTTTGAGCTTGCTCATCTCCAGGCTGTAGGCGCGTGCGCCATTGACTACTCGTCGACCGGAGTGCTCCAGCCAAGCCAGCAGATCACCCATCAGGCAAACCGCGTGCTCGTGACCACGTGTATGAGACGACGGGCTCATCCTGTTGAGATAGATGCCCGGCTCAGGCTCCTTCGAGGGATCGATGACGCCACCGATCACAGGGCGCAGCTTGTAGGGCAGGCCTTCCGCCTTCAACCCTGCTTCCAATGGCGGAAGCCAGGCTTCATTTTCAAAGAGTACGTGAATCATCGGAACTCCAAGGCAGGGAACGGCCCCTGAGAGCCCGACATCTATGGCGGAGAAAATGGTGGGCGATACAGGACTTGAACCCGTGACATCCTCGGTGTAAACGAGGCGCTCTACCAACTGAGCTAATCGCCCGACAGGGTGCGGATTCTACTCAAATCCCCCGTATGCCAACTAGATCAGTCCCGTCTTAGGTTCAAACAGCGTCACTTTTTGGAGCCCAACCCGTCATATAGGATACAATTGAGACATTCAAGGATGAAATATTGGGCGGTTCTCCTCACACCATGGATGGTTGTGACGACGGCTCTGGCGCAGATCCCACAAAGCGTCGACGTCAATTACACTTTCCACGGAACATCTTCCGGCAGCACTGTGCGCGTTGGCGCCGAGTGCTATGCCGAACCCACTCTCCTGTCTCAATGGGGCTGGGAAACGGAACTCAGAGGCGCTGAAGCAGACATCACTGTCGGCGAGCGGCGTGTACGAGTTCCCGTTATCACCTTCAAAGGCGAGACCATGGTCTCGCTCACAGAGGCGGCTCGATTCTTGGGCGCCAAAGCTACTTGGTCCGAGGACGGCTCAACTTATAAGCTTCTGTCCTGGGTGCGCAGCATCGAGGTCACTCAGAAAGGCGTCAGCATCGCAGGCACACTTCCCTTCAAATCGAGCTCATTCCACTTGAGCAGCCCAGATCGATTTGTCGTGGATCTTGAAGGCGCATGGATCGACCCCAAGGCCTACGAGAATCTCCCGAAAGGGTGGAGAGTCGGTATTCCAAGCCCAGGCACTGCTCGCTTTGTGGTTGAAGGTCCGGCTATGGCCGACCAGCGCCAACTGGCCACTTCAGCATCAAGAGTGCTCGATATCGCACTAAAAGGCCACACAGGCCCGGTTGTCGAACTCGACCCAGTCGAGGAACAGATCGATCCAGCTGCTCCAGAAGAGACCAACCCCGTCCCTGCAGCCCGGGAAACAACAATCAAGATCCCCTTCGAGGCACCGGTCCCCGAGGACGAGGAGGAAGAGGTCGCAACTCCCTCGATGAAGTACATCGGCCCGAAGTCGATCCAAGTCACCCTTCCGGGCGGCGGATCTTCATCGGCCTATGATGAAATCTTCAAAGGCTCCCCTCTTACCGACACGTGGGTGATCACCCAGACCGAAGACGGCTCGTCAATCGACATCCACTTCAAAAAGGCCCTCGCCTTTGACGTCTCCTACACCGAAGACATCCTGACTCTACACGGCTACCAGCCTCAGGTCTCCGATGGCACTCTCCAAGGCAAAGTCATCGTCGTTGACGCCGGCCACGGCGGCAAGCACCCAGGCACGGTCTACAAAGAGCATCACGAAAAGATCTACACGCTGAAGATCGCTCAGAAGCTCAAGGCTGCCCTTCTCGCTGAAGGTGCCTCCGTCATCATGACGCGCTCCTCCGATCGCTACGTCAGCCTTCAAGCCCGAGCTGAGATCGCCAACAAGAGCGGCGCAGACGCCTTCGTCAGCGTCCACGTAAACTCAAACCCGATCGTCGACAGTCGGTCGGGGATCATGAGCTTCTATCACATGCAGAGCCCGGTGGGAATGCTCTTTGCCGAGTGCATCAACTCTGAGCTCGCAGCAAGTTCTGGCCTCCCGGACATGGGGATCCGAAGCGACAGCAAAGTTTATGACAAGGGCTACGCCGTCCTGAGATGGACGGAAATGCCCGCAGTACTGCTTGAACTAGGCTATTTGAACCATCAGGTTGATAGGGGTGAGATACTCAAAGACGTCTATCAAACAACAGTCGCCGAAGCAGCCGCACGCGGCATCAAGACGTTCTTCGGCGCAGCGAGCACAGAAGAATGAGCAGATCGAAGCACAGTCCAGCAGGCATCGTGGCCGCTGTCGCCATTTTTGGCCTCACTGCCCTGTCGTTCTATGTCGTCAACGGCCCTGGCAGATCTGTTCCAGCTGAGCAGCATCGAAACAGTGGATCAACCGAGCCCGTTGAAGATCCGGACCAGATAAACGTCCTGATCCCAACAATGTCCGACACTGGCGACCTGGACTACATCGCGCTCGGGCCAGCCGATTCTCTCGTCCAGGCGATCAACGTCTCGATTCACGAACTCAAGTCCGTCCAGCATGAGGCCAAGCTGGAAGAAGTGAGAGTCAAAGACGGCCTCGCGACGCTCTACTTCACCAAGGAATTGGATTCAGGCTATGGCAGCGAGGGCGAACGGATCCTCATCGACTCCATCAGACGGCACGCCGGGCAGGACAGCACCATCAACGAGATTCAAATTCTGGTTGGCGGCGAGAAGATCGAATCGCTTGGTCACTTCTCCATCGAGAAGCCTATTCCGGTGATTCGGACTCTTTAGGTTTGCGCCA
>JALGYA010000202.1 GCA_029824475.1 Fimbriimonadia bacterium
GCTATCCTCTTTGGTAAGGAAGGGCGTGCTGCGAAGGCTTGAGGCCTTAATTGATCTATTTAGGCGTCCGATCCACGGCAGCCTCAAAGATCACACTAGCTGAACAGTGGTGCCCAGGAAAGGACTCGAACCTTCACGACCTTGTGGGTCACTAGTACCTGAAACTAGCGCGTCTACCAATTCCGCCACCTGGGCAAGGTGGAGCGCGATGATACCCGCTGGCTTGAACCTGGTCCTAGTGCCCGCGGCACCCTAACCCAGGAGCTCTTTCCTTGCCATCATTCCGCCCGAAACTAGCGGCTGAAGATTCCCGATTCGAGTCTTACATTAGCTCCGGAGTAGAGACTATGCCCACAGCAGTCAACGAGCATTCTAAGAGTTATGGACCTTCAACGGCACGAACCGTCGCTTGGTCGAACCGGGCACGAACAGTACGGCTCCCAGCACTGTGAACGGCACGGCCAGCATCACCCAGCCCCAGACCGAAGCCAACGCCCATGCCTCGACGATCTCTGGCACCACGCCGAGGTAATAGCAGCAGTAGGCAGCAACGGCAGCCGACAAGATCAGGGTCTTCTTGTTGGCTCCCAACTTTCGAAGCCCGTGGAACAGGAGAAACGTGACGAGGAACCCAGCAGCCATACCGCCGTACACCGTCAGCGCATGGATGCCCAGGTGCGCAGGCGCGTCTGTCGACGTGCCAAAAAACACATGCTCAACGTTGCAGATGTACAGGAGATCGAGAAGGAAGTACGCCGCGACAAATCCAGGGAAGCCATAGGTGAGGTGCTGGGTCAAAGGCAGGCGTGTCATCTCTGCGTCTGCATTTTCTGGTCGAATGCGAATGCAGCTGGGGACGCAAGCGTCGCATGTGGTGCACATCTCCGGGCGGTTTCTCTCTCTGGCGAATTGGCCATAGAGAACCTCGATTGGGCGGATCGGACAGGCTCCCACACACCAGCCGCTCAATGAGAAATAGAAGAGTCCGACACCAACAGCAAGCAGCGTGATAGCGATGGCAACTGCGGCAGTCGCCCATCCGATGGTGTTGAACCAGATGTGCCTGGTTGGGATGCCGAGAAACATCATGATCCAGCCAATGGTCTGCAGCCGACCGGAGACCTCGGGAGAGATTCGCTTCCCGCCCTTCCAACCCAGCCTCCTCCCAAGGGTCTGGAAAGTCGAGATCGGACAGACACTCACCCACACGTTGGGAGCGACGAGCAGAACCATCGGCGCGAGAGGGATGACGGCGAACCAGAGCACGCGCAGCCCGATCTCTGGCCAGAAGGCGATCAGTGGGAGCAGCCCGACATAGATCGCGGCCGCCAACGCGGCAACGGCGAGCAGCAGGTTGTTAACTTTGGGAGAGTAGTGGTGATCGGCTAGCCTCGGAGTCTGTAGAGTGCTCATGTCGAATCTCAAAGCAGCCAGATTGGGGCTGTCACCTGGTCAGTTTTGACGCAGAAAAACTGAATCTGTTTGATGGGTTGACTGAGTAGACAACAGGATCGAATCAGCATATTTCTGTGCTGATTCGATCCTGATCTGGAGTCGCGTTGTGTTTCTGGGCAGCCTAGGCTGCTTCGACCGGGAAGCCCTTCTCCCGCCAAGCCAGCGTTCCGCCGTGCATGCTTCTGACGTTCGTGTAGCCAAGCGACTTGAGCACCAGCACACCGGATAGGGAAGCGTTCCCCCTCTGACAGACGCTGAGAATAGGAGTCTCGAGATCCTCCGGCAAGCCGGAATGGTCCTCCCCCAGATCGCTCAGCGGCCGGCTGAGGGCGTCAGGGATGTGGGCCTCGTCGAACTGCTCCTGTGGTCGAACATCGAGGACGAACGGCTTCTCCTCATCCCAGAGCTGATGAGCATCATCAAGGTCGATCGTCAGATCCTTGTTGGCCCTGGTCAGCTCCACTATCTGGTCAAGAAGCGGGCTTGAAGGCGTGCCGACTGGACCCTGCACTGAAGCGAGGCCTGGGAGTTTGTCAACAAGCGATGATGGGTATTTGAACGCACTGTCTGGGAAGATGACGACCACCACATTCCCTGGCTCGTCTGGCACCATCTCGAGCAGGCCCGCCAAGGCCAGACCTGAGCTTGGGCCAGCAGTAATGCTCTCCTCTCGGTTGAGCTGGAGGCATGACTCATAAGCCCGCTCGTCATCAACTTCCTTGATCTGGCTGTACTCGTCCGGCTGGAAGAAACGCGTCTGCTGGAGCTGCCGGATGCTTCGTACGCCAGGGATGGCATGGCCTTCCTTAGGATGGATGCCCAACACTTGAATGTCCGGATTCTGCTCCTTCAGGTAGCGGCCCACGCCTGTGATGGTTCCGCAGGTGCCCATGCTGGCAACGAAGTGTGTTACGCGGCCTTCGGTCTGTCTCCAGATTTCAGGCCCGGTGGACTTGAAGTGAGCGTTGGGATTCGCATCATTGGCGTACTGATTCAGCATGTGGAAGTCAGGCTGCTCCGCGATTTTTAATGCAGTTGCTATTGCGCCTTCGGGTGCACCAGGGGCAGGGCAGAGAGTGTCCTCCAGCTCCTGCACATCGACGCCAAAGAACTTGAGCATGGTTCGCTTCTCAACGGGGATGGCACTTGACAAGGGGGTCGTGAGCTGATAGCCCTTGGCATTCGAAATCATCGCCAGACCAAGCCCGGTGTTGCCGGAAGTTGGCTCTACGAGCTGGGCGTCTGCTCCGATTGTGTTGTTACACTCGGCTTCCGCAACCATGTTGGCTGCGACTCGGTCTTTGACGGCGCCGAAGGGGTTGTACCATTCGAGCTTGGCGTAGACCTGAGTGTGTTGGAAGGGGACGACTCGATTGAGGCGCACCATGGGAGTGGGGTTCTCGGGGCTGGAAAGCAACCCCAGAACAGAATCATAGATTCGGAGCGAGTGATCGACCATGACCGATTAAACCAGGGCTGCAGAATCAATCTGGACTTTTGCCTGATAGATTCGCAAGCTTGTTTCAATAGAACTGTATTGCAGAAAACTTGCATATATCGTGAAGTCCGCTCCACCGATGACAATCCTGTGCGGTCTGAGGGCTGTAGGTCCTGAAAGCCCCTTTGCCTCAGAAGAAGTCCAGTTTAAATCGCGAGAAGGCTGCCACAAAGCCGCAGCGAATAAATCAATTCGATCAGCAATCTCAAGCGGATCGGTACAGCCACCGTCCTGAACTGGCCAGACATCTCCGGTAACCTTGGCCGCACCCATGTCCAAGCTGTTTGAGCCGCTGACGATCCGGTCTGTCACCTTCAGGAATCGCATCGCGCTTTCGCCGATGTGCATGTACTCCTCTGAGGCTTGCGACGGTATGGCAAACGACTGGCATTTGGTCCATTTGGGGACGCGGGCATCGGGGGGTGCAGGGCTGGTTATGACTGAGGCCGTGGCAGTCGAACCTAAAGGAAGAATCAGCCCTCAGGACCTCGGCATCTGGAATAACGAACAGGCTTCCGCATTGAAGCCCGTGACAGAGTTCATCAAGTCGCAGGGAGCAGTGCCCGCGATTCAGCTGGCACATGCTGGGAGGAAGGCAGGCACCTACCGGCCATGGTCGCTGGTTCGTGGTCAGGTGCCTGTTGAAGATGGCGGATGGGATACACAGGTGGCGCCTAGCCCGATCACCTTCAATGAGCGCCTGCGGGTCCCTCGTGAACTGACGACAGCGGAGGTTGAGGAACTGGTGGTGACTTTCCAGGATGCGACCCGCAGATCAGTGGAGGCGGGGTTCGAGGTGATCGAGCTCCATGCGGCACACGGTTATCTCCTCCATCAGTTCCTCTCCCCCATCAGCAACCAGCGAACAGACCAGTACGGTGGATCGTTCGAAAATCGGACTCGTGTTCTGCGAGAGATGGCGGTCGCCTGCCGGAAAGTGATGTCCGAAGGGCTGGTCCTCATGGTGAGGATTAGCGCGACGGATTGGGTTGAAGGCGGCTGGACGATCGAGGAGTCGGTCAGGCTGGCGTCTAATCTCAAAGAGATGGGCGTCGATCTGTTTGACTGTTCCTCCGGCGGCTCGACGCCGGATGCAGACATTCCGTCGGGTCCTGGATATCAGGTCACATTTGCGGAGCAGATTCGACGAGAGGCTGGGATGCCGACCGGCGCGGTGGGAGGCATCACAGAGGCCCAGCAGGCGGAGGAGATTGTTGCCTCTGGTCAGGCTGACCTCGTGTTCCTTGGAAGAGAACTTCTGAGAAACCCGTACTGGCCGCAGGCGGCGGCTCATGAATTGGGAGCGGACCGGCCCTGGCCAAATCAGTACGGCTGGGCTGTGAGACGTTAGCGCTGGCGGATTCGAGAAGAGAGTTCAACGCCCGGCTTGAATCGCTGAAAACAAAGCCGGAGCTTGATGTATCCTCGCCCCGTGATTCGCTTCTCCCGCCTCCTGCGACCAGGTATTGTCGCGACACTGCTCCTGGGGGCTGCCGTCTCGCTGGCCCAATCAGCACGTCTGGACAGCTGGAATCAGCACCAGGAAATGGCCGAGGCCTCTCCATTCAATGACCTCAAATGGGAGCGCATGGGGCCGAAGTTTGCGGGTGGGAGAATCGAGTCTATAGACGCTCCCAAGGGAGACCTCGGCACCATCTACGTTGGCGTCGGCGCAGGCGGTGTCTGGAAGACCACAGATGGGGGCCTGAGCTGGAAGCCAATCTTCGAGAACGAATCGACATTCGCCATCGGTGACATCACCATCGCTCCCAGCGATCCCAACACGATCTGGGTCGGGACGGGAGAGGCTCATCTCTCCGGCAGCTCCTACTCGGGAACGGGCGTGTTTAAGTCGATAGACGCGGGCGAAACCTGGACCAACATGGGGCTGCACGAGTCGCGCAATATCGGTCGAATCGCCATCGCTCCAGATGACCCCAACCTGGTCTATGTGGCTTCGATGGGCGGCGAGCACGGCATCTTCAGAACATCCGATGGCGGTGAGTCGTTCAAACGGGTTATGTTTGTTGACAACCGAGTGGGATTTGTCGACTTGGTCATCGATCCGACCGACGCAAGCCGAATCTACGCAACATCCTGGGGGCGCGGCAGCAGTCAGGGAAGCGGAGTCTATCGCAGCCAAAACCACGGCGAAACGTGGGAGAAACTCGCTGGCGGCCTGCAGGAAAAAGATGTCGACCGAGTCGCCTTGGACGTCTCGGCGTCCGAGCCGGGAGTGGTCTACGCCCTGATGGCGGACCGGTCCTCTCCGGCTTTGGCCAAGCGACAAAACGCCTCCATCCTCTTCCGCTCCAACGACTATGGCGAGACCTGGACGCGCACTCACGAAGGCTATGTGCCGACGTACATCGGGTGGGATTTCTGTGATGTTCGCGTCGCTCCTGACGACGCTGACCGAGTGTATGTCGGCGGCCTGCGACTGATTATTTCAGATGACGGAGGCAAGACTTTCCAGGGTGAAGGGGGATTCGCAGCGAACAAAGATGTCACGCAGGTCCGACGGCTGCATCCTCACACGGGAATCGGAGTCCACCTCGACATGCACGACATCTGGATCGATCCTGATCACCCAGAGCGAGTGCTGATGGGGA
>JALGYA010000203.1 GCA_029824475.1 Fimbriimonadia bacterium
TCAGTATTGACTGGAATGAGGCCGGAGACGACCGGCGTTTATCCCAACCGCGGCAAGTACATCGATTACGTTCCCGATGCCGTGACATTTCCTGAGCACTTCCGGGCGAACGGATACAAGGCGTTGGCCGCAGGCAAAGTGAACCATGACCTTGGTGAACCAGATCCCCGACTCTGGGACGAAAACGGCCCGGACTGCGGTGTTCTCGGGACTCCGTTCATCGGTGACGAGCTGCACACGGTCAAGATGACGCCGGAGCGGATCATCGACCGCGGGTCACTGAAGATCACCCTTCCGGCCAACGGCGGGCTGTCGGCCATCGACAGGCCGAACAATACGTGGGACTCGTTCGATTGGGCTCCTTTGGACTGCCCCGAGACAGATTTTCCTGACCGGCAGATCGCGGACTGGGGAGTCGAGCAGATCGAGAAGGAGCACGAAAAGCCGCTGCTGCTTGCGCTCGGATTCTACAAGCCACATCAGCCATTTTTCGCACCGCGAGAGTATTTCGATCTCTACGACGCAGAGACGTTGTCGCTGCCTGCAGCCATAGCTAGGGATCTGGACGATATTCCCCAGCCAGGCTTCGATCTTGCCACCAAAGCCTGGACGAGCGGGACACACAGAACGGTCGCTGCCCACGGGGCCTGGCGTGATGCAGTCCACGGCTATCTAGCCACGGTCTCATTTGTGGATTCGCTCGTCGGGCGTGTAGTGGATTCCCTCGACAAGAGCGGCAAGGCTGACAACACCTGGATACTCCGACCACGGCTGGTCACTGGGCGAGAAGCAGCACTGGGGCAAGCATGCTCCGTGGAGCGAAACCGTCCGAATGCCATTGATGATCGTGCCGCCAACGGGCAGTCAACCCGCTGGATTTAAACCTGGGACGCAGTGCAGCGCTCCGGTGAGTCTCCTTGACCTCTATCCTACGATGGTTGATGCCTGCGCCCTGCCCGATCGCCCGGAGATTGAAGGGAACAGCCTGGTTCCGCTAGTTGCGGACCCGTCCACAGGCTGGGAAAAGGCGACCGTTTCGACCATAGGACGCGGAAGTCACAGCGTCGCCACTCGTCGGTGGAGGTACATCCGCTACTTCGATGGGAGTGAGGAGCTCTACGACCTTCAGGCTGATCCTGAGGAGTGGGTTAATATTGCCGCCGCGGCAGAAAACGGCGATGTCAAGCTGCAGATGGCCAAGTACATCCCGGAAGACGCCCGATTCAAGCAGTACGTGAGATGGGGCAGGTGGAAATGCGTCATCCCGGTCGAAGGCGATCCGATGCTCTTTGACATCCAGAGTGAGTTTGGAATATCCGAACAGAACGACCTCGCTTCTGACCATCCGGATGTCGTGGAGGCGATTCAGGCGCACCTTGGGGAGAACGAGCTCACCTCACGGAGAGTCAACATTCCGCTAGGCTCTCGAGAGTAGATTGAGAACAGTTATGTGTTCGCTGATATCCCTCGCCGCACTGCTCTTTGTTGGGCAGACGACCGCCAGCCAGCAGCATGTTAATCATGCTCCCAACTCATCCTTTGAGCTGGCCTCGGCTGAGAAGCCGATCGGATGGAGCACGCAGACTTGGGGTGGAGAAGCTTCATTCACCTTGGCTGACAATGTGCATACAGGGGGCAAGAGCGTGCAGATCAGCTCCGCCGACGGGGCGGATTCAGCCTGGACGGCTGTTGTCCCGGTCAAGCTCTTTTCGAAGTACCGATTAAGCGGTTGGATCAAGACCAAGATCCTGCAGACCACAACCGGGCGGGGAGCTCAGCTCAACCTCCATGCGATGCAAGGCCTGCGGACCCGCGCGCTCAAAGGCACGAACGACTGGACCAAGGTCGTTATGGAGTTTGAATCTGGCCTAAATGAGTCGGTGCAGATCAACTGCCTCTTCGGTGGCTGGGGGCTCGCCACGGGCACAGCTTGGTTCGATGACATCTCCCTTGAGCTCCTGGAAACCAAAGAAATGAACGTCTCAATCTCCATCGACGCGGATAAGAAGCAGGAGCCGATCTCCCCGTATATTTACGGGCAGTTCATTGAGCATCTCGGGCGATGCATCTACGGTGGGATCTGGGCGGAGATGCTCGAGGATCGAAAGTTCTATTACGCCGTTGGCCACGAGGAGTCGCCTTGGACGGCCACGAATCAGACCGTTGCGATGGACACGAAGAATCCGTATGTCGGGGACCAGACTCCGATTCTGCCCACAGGGTCTGGCGTCAGCCAGGGCGAGCTTGGGTTGATCGAAGACAGGGCGTACGTTGGGCGGATTGTTCTGGCAGGAACAGGAAGCGTCGAGGTCATCTTTGACTGGGGCAGCGGCATCGACATGGTCGTCGTCAACGCCCGCGAGGAATTTACGAAGCACCCGTTCAAGTTCAAGTCTGGGGCAACAACGGACCAAGGAAGGCTGACGGTTAAGTCTAACGGGAGCATAAGGCTTGGCACGATTTCATTAATGCCTACCGACAACATCCGAGGCATGCGGGCCGATACGGTGAAGCTTTTGAAGGAGCTGGATTCTCCTGTGTATCGATGGCCTGGCGGCAATTTTGTCAGCGGATACGACTGGCGAGACGGCATCGGTGACCCGGACCGGCGGCCGCCCAGAAAGAACCCAGCCTGGACCGGCGTTGAGTACAACGACTTCGGGCTGCACGAATTTATCGACTTCTGCCGCGAGATCAACACTGAGCCGTTCATCGCTGTGAACACAGGCCTCGGCACCCCTGAGGAGGCTGCCGAAGAAGTTGCCTACTGCAACTCCCCGGCTACATCCCTGCTTGGAAAACAGAGGGCTTCAAACGGCGATGAAGAGCCCTTCAATGTCAAGTTCTGGGCTGTCGGCAACGAGATGTACGGCGCGTGGCAGCTTGGGCATATGCCGCTTAGCGACTACACGAAAAAGCACAACGCGACAGCCGATGCGATGAGGAAAGTCGATCCTGATGTCTTCCTGATCGGGGTCGGGGCTGTAGGTGATTGGAGCCGCGGGATGCTCACCGATTCGGCAGACCACATGGAGTCGATCAGCGAGCACATCTACTGGCAGGAGCGAACAGGAGTGATGTCGCACGTGAGCCAGGCCCCGCAGTCCATCAAGCGGATCGTAGACGCACATCGCACCTACCGCGAGGAGATCGGAGCATTGGATGGCAAGGACATCCGGATCGCTCTGGACGAGTGGAACTACTGGTACGGACCGCATCTGTACGGAGAACTCGGCACCCGCTACTTCCTGAAGGATGCCTTGGGTGTTGCGGCTGGCCTGCACGAGCTGTTCCGCAGCTCTGATATGGTCTTCATGGCGAACTACGCCCAGACAGTCAACGTGATCGGCGCGATCAAGACGACGAAGACGGCCGCGGAGTTCGCGACGACTGGTCAGGTGCTGAAACTGTACCGGCAGAAGTTCGGAACGATTCCGGTTGAAGTTGCCGGCGAGTTTGGCGTGCTGGATGTTGCGGCTGCGGTCACCCAAGACGGAAAAAAGCTGACGGTGGCCATCGTCAATCCGACCGCCTCACCGGTGGACGTTCCTCTTGAGATCAAGGGTGTCGAGTTCGGATCTGATGGCGGTGCATGGATTATCTCCGGCCCAGACGCCATGTCTTTCAACGAGCCTGGAGTGGAGCCGGCTGTTGTTATTGAACAGGCTCAAGTCAGCCTGAGATCCGGCAAGGTTGCCGCACCAGCGCTGAGCATCATGCTCATCGAGCTTGATCGCAAATAGCGGCCAGGCTGCGCCATGATCTCACCCATGCGCATCGCGACCGGCGGGATTGCAACTGAATGCTGCACTTTCTCGCCCCTGCCGACCCGGCTTGAGGACTTCAGGATCTGGGAAGGAGACCGCCTCCTCGACTCGTACCTGATCCCTCGCTCAGACCATGAAATCGAGTGGCTGCCGACGCTGACCGCAAAGGCGATCCCTGGCGGCCCTGTGACGGCTGATGCCTACGAGGAACTGAAAGGGCGGATCATCGCTCACATCGCAAATCTGGGTGAGATTGACGGCTTTTTTCTCGATCTGCACGGCGCAATGAATGTCTCTGGAATGGATGATGCTGAAGGCGACCTTGCTGAGGCTATTCGAAACGCTGTAGGACCCGAACCGATCATCGGCGCAAGCATGGATCTGCACGGCAACGTCTCCCCCAAACTGCTCAAGAACATCGACCTGATGAGCGCATACCGGACCGCGCCGCACATCGATGCCAATCAGACTCGCAGGAGAACAGTCAAGCTCATCGCTGACTGCATAGTCTCTGGAATCAGGCCGGTCATCGCCCAGGCAAGAATACCGGTAGCGCTTCCGGGCGAGCGGACCAGTACAGAGTGGGGGCCAGGGATGAAACTCTGGAGTCAGCTGTTTGAGGAGGATAAGGCGGATGGCATCCTGGAGTGCTCGCTTTTCGTCGGATACGCCTGGGCAGACGAGCCGCGTATGACGGCCTGTGCCGTAGTTTCCGGTACGGATGAGGCAGCGGTTGCGGCAGCTGCCAATCGGGTGGCACGAAGATATTGGGATGCCAGAAACGAATTCGACTTTGGCGTCCCGACATACCAGGCTGACGAGGCGGTCCGATGGGCACTAAATCAAAGCGTCCAGCCCGTGATTATCAGCGACAGCGGTGACAACCCGACCGCCGGCGGGGCCGGCGACACGCCGATCGTGCTGGAGGCCCTCCTCAAGGCTGGAGCAGACAACGTCCTGGTTGCAGGCATCGCTGATGAACCGGCTGCTAAGGAATGTGCAGCAGCGGGCCCCGGAGCCACGCTAGATTTGGAGTTGGGAGGCAAGCTGGACCCGATCCACGCCACCCCACTGAAGCTTGAGGCGACAGTCGTACGCGTCTATCCAGATGAAGGGCTAGGCGGCATCCATGTGGTTCTCAAGACCAAGGGCGTTACCATCATGCTCACCGAAAAACGCCGCCCATTCCATCACATCAAGGACTTCATAAGACTGGGGATCGATATCGAGGATTACAAGGTAGTTTCAGTCAAGGTGGGCTACCTCGTCCCGGAGCTGAAAGATGCCGCACGAGAGGCCTGCCTCGCGCTGACGGAGGGCGCTGTCGACCAGTACCTTGAACGGCGCGACTACAAGCGAATCGAGAGGCCGATGTTCCCGTTCGACCGGGAGTTTGACTGGTCTCCTATAGCGCAGTTGATCACGTAAGGCCATCTTGTTCGTTACACTAATGTGAGGGATGAAGGGTGTGAAGGTTAGACTCGTGTTGGCTGCGGTCGGGCTGCTGGCTGTTATCGCCTATTTGGCGTTCGGCCGCTCCCGTGTCGTGCCTCCATTTGAGGTCTCCATGTGGTACTGGCACAGCCCGCTCCGGGTGACCGAGGAGGATGCCGAATCGCTCGAGGAGATGGGTGTGAAGCGCCTGTTTGTAAAGGCAGGTGAGTTCTCGTTCACGGGCGAAGACGTAGTTCTCCGCCTGCCTCAGAGCTATCGGAGTGAATCTGTTCGCTACCCTCTCACACTCGTCTTTCCATTCGATGCTGGTCTGGTGAGCCATCTGGAGGAGTTCGATATCCCTCGCCAGAGCGAGCGGGTGGCTGAGCGGATGCTCGCCCAAGTCGCGGTCGCTGAAAAGGCGGGGTTTGAGGTGGACGGTGTCCAGTTGGACCTCGACTGCCCCACGCGGCTGCTTCCGCTCTACGGGGAGTTTGTGGAGTCGGTGCGCCGCCATGATAGCCGGCTCGGCAAGGATGGATCGCTTAAGGTATCGGCTACGGGACTCGTTACATGGTTCGGTTCGCGTGACTTGCATTTGGTAGCAAAGCAGCTCGATTTCATCGTCCCTCAGGTCTATGAAGGCCAAGTCGGGATGACTATTGACACGGCGCGGCCGATCTCCAATCCCGAAGTCATCGCATCGCTGATGAAGAAGGCAGAGAAGCTGCCTTGCCCCTTCTACATCGGCCTGCCAGCTTATGGGAGGGCGACGCTTTACAACGAAGAGGGCAGTTTTGCGAACATCTATCACGGCCTCCCGCCTGCTGAAGCGCTGGCCCACCCGTCGTTCAAGCCGGTCTCGATGAGCCCTGTCAACGGCCAGGGGAAGCCAGCGAATGCGGCCAGTGACTACTGCGGAGAGAATTTTCTGGAACTGCTGGCAGTCAGGCCTTCGCCTGACGGTCGTGGCCAGGGCTATACGCTGCTCTACTCGATCCCGACACCGGCCCAGCTTCGGCGCTCCTACACAGCGGCGCTGGAGCACCAGACGAGCGATTGCCTCGGTGGAATCATCTTCCGGTTTCCCGAACCTGA
>JALGYA010000204.1 GCA_029824475.1 Fimbriimonadia bacterium
ACTCTCCGGAATCATGGCGGAGGTCCTCAAAGAGCCGAGTCAAATCTACTCAGCAGACGGTGACCTTCTCCAGACGATCGCCGCTGAATACCGCGACCCAGTTCCGATTGACGAGATACCTGACACGGTCATCAATGCGACCATCGCCGCTGAAGACGAGCGATTCTACGGCCACAACGGCGTCGACTTTATCGCCGTTGCCCGAGTCGCCAAGGAGCTTCTGACAGGCGCGACACAGACAGGCGGCAGCACGATCACGATGCAGATCGCCAAGCGCGTCTACACAAGCCCCGAGCAGACCCTCAGCAGAAAATTCGACGACATGGCGCTCGCCATCCAGCTGGAGCGCACCCTCACAAAGAACCAGATACTCGAACTCTATCTGAACCAGATTTTCTACGGCCGCCGCGCTTACGGAATCAAGGCCGCCGCGGACGTCTACTTCGGAAAAACCCTCGAAGAACTGACCATCGCCGAAGCTGCCCTCTTGGCCCGATGTGTCCGGCGCCCCACCTACGAGAACCCCGTCACAAACTCCGAGATCGCTCTCTCGAATCGAGATGTAGTCCTCAAGCTGATGAAGCAGAACAGCCTGATCTCGCAGGAGGAGTACGACGAAGCCTTGGCCGAGCCCCTCAAGCTGCGACACGCACGAAGTCCGGCTGCTCAACGAGCAGCGGACGTCGCGTGGGCTCGATCCGATCGTCCTCAGCGGCGGCGGATATCGCATAGAAACCACCATCAACCGCGAATATCAGCGGATCGCTGAAGAGGAAGTAGCCAAAGCCATCACGGAGAACACGGCGAAGGGTGTGACCACCGGCGCCTTCGTTCTCATGGACACAGATGGCCGCATCGTCACAATGATCGGCGGGCGCGATTACGACGAAGATCAGTACAACATCACCGCTCAAGGCGGCCGCCAGCCTGGGTCAGCATTCAAGCCATTTGTCTACGCTGCAGCTCTCGAGCGCGGCCTGATCAGCCCCCACGGAACTGTAGACAATTCTGCCCCTTACTACTATCCGCTCGACGAAACCAACCAGCGGCCAAAGGCAGTCGGCGGCGGTGGTCCAGACGGGCCAGTTTCGGTCGAAGAAGCGCTCCGCAGATCGCTCAACCGTGCGGCCTGCCGAGTCATGGAAGCAGTCGGCCCAGCCAACGTCGTTTCGATGGCCAAGAGAACCTTCGGATTCGAGAGCAAACTCAATCCTTATCACTCTCTGGTGCTCGGAACCAGCGAAGTGAGGATGCTCGAAATGGCAGAGGCATATTCCGTGTTCCAACAGAACGGAACACGAGTTGAGCCGTGGGCCATTACCAGCATTACCGGTCCCAACGGACAGATCATCTACCGAGGTCAATCAAGGATCCATAAGAATGTTATGGGCAAGATGACAGCCGAAAACATGGACAGACTGCTCCGTGCCGTCGGTGTCATGGGATCGGGTCACCGAGCAGGTGCCATCGCCGCCAATGTCCGTGGAAAGACCGGCACAACCCAGGAAAACAAGGACGCCTGGTTCTGCGGTTACACCGACGAATTCGTCGGCATCATGTGGCTCTCCAACCTTGAAATCTCGAACGGCCGCAAAGTCCACAAAGAGATGTCTGACGCCGCTGAAGGCGGCAAGGTCAGCGCCCCAACCTGGGGCAAAATCCTGAAAAGAATTCAGGAGCTCAGCGGGGAAGAGGCTCGCCGGTTCAAGTCCAGTTTCGAAGGCGAAATCATCAACCTCATTCCGGAAGAGCCCGAAGAGGAAGAGGGCGTGGAAGAAGGCCTAGAAACCGGTGGCGGAATCATCGGAACTACAGGCGGCGAGACCACCGAAGAGACCACAGCCGGAGGCGACGAAGGCACGGGCACAGGCGAGCAGAACGAAGAAGAAGAGAACAACACGGCGATCGAGTACATCTTCGTCGAAGTCTGTGCCGACAGCGAGAAGCCAGCCACGTTCTACTGCCCAGAGCGATACACCAAGAGATTCGCAGCTGGCGCACAAGCACTGGAAGTCTGCCCCCTTCATGGGGGACACTAAAGCGTGTCGGTGATTCACGCGCCGGATGGACCTCAACTGGGGATGCGCCAACTGCTCATCCCGGTCTTCCTCCTGCTCGTGTTCGGCATCTTCTTCGCCAAGCTCACCTACATCCAGGTCGTTGCGGCCCCAGCGATCAAAGACCGCGCCCTCCGCACCTCACAGGTATCTGTCGATACTCTCGCCCCACGCGGCCTCATCGTCGACCGCAAAGGGCGCCTGATCGCCGGGCTTGAAACTGCCTGGGTGATCACCGGCATCCCCAGAGTGGTCTCAAAAAACGAGGGAGTCCTCGAGCAGGTCGCTGCAATACTGGAGATCGAGCCGGAAGATATCCAGAAGCGGCTCGATGACGGCTATCTCACAAAGGACCTCCCGGTCGTAGTCCATATCGGCGCAACGCTGAATCAGGTCACCAGGATCGCAGAAGCCGGTGGAGAACTCCCCGGATTTGGCACAGAGACCCGCGCCCTTCGCAGCATCACAGACCCCTTCGCCTTCTCCCACGTCCTCGGATTCGTAGGCATCCCCAACGCTGCCTCCGAAGAAAGGCTAAACGATCTCGGCCTCAAAATCCCTGAGTTCACGGGAAGAGATGGCATCGAGTGGGTTTACGAGAAAGACCTCGTCGGCACCATGGGCCGGGAGACGATGATCATCGACGCCCAAGGCAAGCCGATACGCCGCAAGCCGCTGGAGCTCCCCCATCCCGGCAAAAAGCTCATCCTCAGCCTCGACCTAGACATGCAGCGCATGGCGACAAAAATGCTCGCCGAGACCCCAACCGGGCGGGGAGCTGTCGCCGCCATCGACCCGAGCACGGGAGAAGTTCTCTGCCTAGTCAGCTCACCCTCCTACGACCTGCGTCAGTGGCAGGGAGGCATCAGCTCCAAAAACTACCAAGCACTGCAGGACAACCCAGATCTGCCTCTCTACAAGCGAGCCGTCTCCGGCCAGTACGCGCCTGGCTCAACCTACAAGATCATCACCGCGCTCGCGGCCGTCCGGAACGGCGGCATCTCTCTAACCAAAACGATCACTTGCAACGGCGGGATCCGGGTCGGCAACAAAACGGTCGAATGCGGGAACCACTCAGCGGGTGAGCGGATCAACTTCATGCGAGCGGTCGAAAAGTCGTGCAATTCCTACTTCATCCAGACCGGCCTTGATATGGGTCCAGAGGCTCTGGCTGACGCAGCTTATAGCTTCGGCCTGGCTCAGACCACGGGCATCGATCTCTTAGGCGAGGTCAAAGGGCAGATCCCATCGCCAGAGAGCGTCAAACAGCAGCTCGCAGACCGCGAGTGGTACGCAGGTGACACAGCCAATATCTCAATCGGGCAGGGTCCGCTCACGGTCACACCCATTCAGATGGCCATGGTGATGTCCCTCATCGCCAACGAGGGCAAGTCCTTCAAACCTCACCTTGTCAAGGCGACACAGAATCGGGAAGAAGATCCCGAGTTCTTTGGCCTAGAGGTGGTCAGCGACGTTTCGGCCCCACCAGAGTACTGGCGGCACATCAAGACCGGCCTCAACAAGGTCGTTTCGATGACGGGTACAGCTTGGCGAGCGGTGATTCCGGGCGTCAACTGGGCAGGCAAAACAGGAAGCGCAGAGCACAAAAAAGGCGAGCCGACACACGCGTGGTTCACCGGCTTCGCGCCGATGGAGAACCCAAGCATCGCAATCGCCGTGATCGTCGAAGCCTCAGGTCATGGCGGCGAGTTCGCCGCCCCGATCGCCAAAGAAATCGTCAAGATTCGGATGTTCGGACCGCCTCAAGAAGAGAGCGAGTCGAGCGATTCAGAGAACGTGAGTACCGACTCAGAATCGCCCACCTGATTCGCTGCATCCCGGCCCATTTCCAGCACGGTTCTTGCGTCGTCCACGCCAACTCCCGCGTATTCAAGATCCCCCTCAGCCATCATCAAAACCATCGGCAGTGTCTTATCCGCAAACTCGCGGATGATGCCGATCGCAGGCTCTAACAGCTCCTTCTTCTCGGCCGGATCGCTGCTCCTCGCCGCAAGCCATACACGAGCCCGAGCCGTCTCCGTCGGAACCAGCTCCGCAAGCGCTCTGACCTGGTAATACGTGGTCTGCTCCACAGCCATCAGCCTCCTGGCGACGGCTTCAGCGTTCACGTAGTCGCTGCCGGCGATATGCACATCCAGCAGCAGCCCAAGCGAGGGAAGATTGTTTGGATCACGCACAAGACTCTGCTCAATTGAGGCAGCGGCAGAGCCGTACATCCCCTCATTCTTCTGTTGGCGAGCGATCTCCCGGTAGACCTTAAGAGTCGGCCAAATCCGAGCCGACTTTTCAAGCAGCTTGAACCGCTCCTCTTCGTCTGGCGTATACCGCGCCGCCAGGTAGATGCCCTCACCATCTGAAGCGCTCGCCGCGAGTGCACCTGCCGCCGTCTCAACCGCCTCAAGAGAACTTCCAGCCGCCGCCGTCAGCAGGTTTGAGCGCATCGCCTCACCACGCGCAGACACAAACAGCATCATCAGCGGACCGACGCACAGGGCAAGCGCACCAGCCAGCCGAATCGGCCGAGGAATCAGCTCAGGCGCAGATCCATCCACAGAGAGCTGCAGCCCTACGCCCATCACGGCAAAGACAAGCACACCGATGCCCAAGTAAGCGAAATTACTCTCGATCATCCCATGAGCGCCAGCCGCGACAACGCAGCCCACAACACCCGCCCGCAGCAGGTTCTGCTCAGAGGTCATCGACTTGGCGGACTTGAACATCTCAACCAGCCAGAAAAATGCTGCCGCGAGCAGCAGGAACAGAGCAAAGATGCCCCCCTCAACCGCAGTCTGCAGATAAGCCTGATGAGCATAAACTGTCGGCATAACCAGCCCAGGCCGGCCACTCTCATGAGCAAACGATCCCGGCCCCCAGCCCCCCGGCTTCTCCTTGATGAGCTCGACAGAGGACTTCCACAGATTCACGCGAAACGCGCGCGACTGCGTCGCCTCACCAGACTGACCGCTGATCCTTCCAAGCGCTCCGTTCTGCGCTGCACTCGGGGCCGCCGCCGTCAAGGCAAACATGATCGCGCCAGCCGCCGCAAGCGGCGCCAGTGCAATCAAACTCTTCTTCCCCTGCTTCCACACCAGGAGGCAGATGCCGAGCGCAGCGAGCCCAATCAGCCCCGCCAAGTAGCCGCCCTTCGACTGTGTAAGCAGCAGCCCAACGCCAATAAAAGTCGTCCCGAGGCCGTAGACAAATCGCTCCGCCGGCCGCTTCGCATTGGCCATCAATGCCAGCCCAAGCGGCAGGGTCAGAATGAACAGCCCAGCAGCCGCATTAGGGTTTGACCAGCCCGCAAAAATCCGGTGCCCTGGTTCAATTCGCCACACGGCAAGGTACTCCGAAAGCCCACGCAGAGCAGCAATAAACCCGCCCGCCCAAGCAGCTGAAAGCACAGCCCGAGGCCCAAAACTCCGACCAGACGCCGTACACGCCAGCCCAAAAACGCCAGCATAAACCACCCAGTGCAGCCAAGAGTCAAAAGACGTCATCGCAAACGATGACGACGCGATCGCCACGCACATCGCCAGCACAAGCAGCCCGATAGATAAGGAGATTCGCTGCTTTGGCAGAACCACAGATCGGTTCTTTACCAGCACCAGCCCCAGCGCACCAAATACCAAAAGCCCCAGCAAAGCTCGGGTCAACAGCGGGCTCTCTGCACCACCAATAAGCGCAGCCATCGGCCCGCCAAAAGGAAGCACGATCACAGGCACCTGCCCGCCAATCACAGCCGCTCCAAAGACGGCGAGAACAAGCATGATCAGCTCAGGACGCCGTTCGCTCATTTGCCAAGACTCCGTCGCAGCGCGTCGATCATGTTCTTAAAGAGGAAGGCCCCAGCCCGCAGGCTCAAGGCAAGCGCGGCCGCAATAGTCAAAAAGGGTCGCCAAAGCCAAAACGCCTTGATAATCAGGTGCTTGCGGTAGTAGCGCAGCATCGACCGGTGATGCCGAATGATCATCTTGTTCGGTGCCTTGTCCGAACTTCGCCCAATCGCGTGCGTGATC
>JALGYA010000018.1 GCA_029824475.1 Fimbriimonadia bacterium
CTCAGCGGGACCAGAACTCGGCCAGACTCGATGAACGGTGCCATTTCGAGGCGGATGTCCATGTCGTCGACTTTGCTCAGATCGCTGCCGACCTTCAGCCAAATGGTTCTGCCGAGGCCTTTAGCTTCAACTTCTTTTGTCTCGTGAGTCCACTTCACTTCGCCGCCGGCATGCTCGAAGAGATGTCGGAACGGTGTCAGCGGGACGCCTTCTTCAACTCTCGGTGCTACGTCAAAGTTGACGTACTCATCATTCAGCATGATCGAGAAGGTTCCGATGTTCGGAAGCTTACGGCCAAAGTTGATTGAGACGGGAGCGGCCTCAGTTGAGGTCACGGGGTTCGAATTCACTGCGATGCCGCCGACAGCCGCTGCATTGAATACGACTCTTTGAGCTCTCAGCTCTTGAGGGTTGAGGCTCTGATAGCTTGTGGCTGATCCGGGAGCAGCAGACACGGGCTTCGTGCCGGTCACGCCGCCTGTGGACGCCGTAATCGTGTTGTTCGATGCCGTGGCTGTTTTCGGCTCAGCTGCCGGGGTCGTGCTGAGCGGCTTAGTGCCTCTCAGTCCGCCAGGTTCGGCCGTGGTGAGGTTGCCGATGGGGGCGCCAGCTGCTTCTCGCTTCGTCCAACCACCTGGGTTGTTGACGAAGAGTCGCATCTTTTCAGTCTTGTACGTGCTGTTAGCACCGTCCACGACCCAAGCCTGCACCTCGTGCCAACCGTTGTCAAACTTTCGTGTGTCCCAGACGTATGAGTACGGCGGGTAATTCTTGAGCGCCTGCATCTCATCATCGATGAAGAAGCTGACATACACACTCTTGAGGTTAGCGCTTAGGCCAAGCTTGATCGAAGCGAAGCCTTGAACTGTTGCGCCTGGCTTCGGCTTCTCAAGGTAGACGGGGCCCTGCGCAGATCTGTCGACAACAATCGTTGTCTCCTGGCTGCCGACCACGTTGCCGTCTGCGTCAAAAAGTCGTACTACGACCTTGTTTTCACCGGTCTCCAGTGCTGCAGGATTCAGAGCGAAAGTTGTTTCGCCGCTCTCCTGGGAAACGTTCAGCGATCTTGTAGCTGTGCTGACTCCGTTGATTCGGAGCTCAGCGAGCGCTGCCGCTGCTTCTGTGTACCGGACTGTCAGTGTTTTGCTGTTCGCGGCCTTTTGGATCAATACGTCTGCATCGATCAGGCTCGCAGCTGATGCTGTCATCGACAGGAGTGCGGCGCCTGCCGCAATCATCAGCTTTGTTTTAAAACGTCCATTCATGGTGACCCACCACATCGCCTGCCCGCAAGGCGAGCAGAACCAAGGCTATTGTGCCGTGTCCGAGCGATAAAGTCAAGTCCACGAGGCTGCGAACCGTCAGGAACACCGGGAAGTTGACTAAAATGTCCTTGCCGATGGACCAGAGCCGCGACCTGCTGGACATATATATTCGTCAGCATCAGGGCGAGTCGAGTTGGACTGAGAAGCCTGCAGACGGGCACAGACTCTTCGAGCTGGAGAGCCAGACCTGGCAGGGGCACAAGTGGGTTCATGAGCTCGCCGTGGTCGAGCCTGCATGCTCTTGTACCGAGCCGGGGATCGTCCTGGAGATCACAGGCGACAACCCTGACAACCGCGATCTGATCTGGGCACGCGACCTCGCGGATACAACTGGATTCCCAGTGGCCGTGCTGTTCCAGGTTCCCAATCAACCTCTCTTGGAGATGGTCGAAGATGATCTGGTTGCGCACACGCTCGATCAGCAGCTCGATGGCAAGGGCGACGACTGGCCGCTGCTCTTTCCGATGACGATGGCTGTGCTGGCAGCGATGGATGCGCTGGAGAAGATATCCGGCGGCAAGTGGACCAAGCCAGTGATCACGGGCGCGAGCAAGCGCGGCTGGACCGCTTGGCTTGCAGCTGAAGCAGTGCCTGATCGAATCTCCGGACTCGCACCTCGGGTATTCGACAACTTGAACATGCCTGCGCAGATGGTAAAGCAGCAGTCAGATTGGGGCGAGTGCAGCCCGATGCTGGAGGACTACGTCACGCGTGGCCTCGATCACGCCCACGAGACTCCGCCCGGGCTCGCGCTGATTCCGCAGATCGATCCCTGGTCACGGCGAAGCAGAGTGACAGTGCCCACCCTGGTGATCAATGCCGGCAACGAGGGGTTTTGGCCGGTCGATGCGCTCTCAGTCTATTGGGATGATCTGGAGATGCCGAAGGCGCTCTGGACTGCTCCCAACGCGTCGCACGGAATGGACTTTGAACACTGGGGACCTGCGCTTGGCGGCTTCTGTAGACACTGCTTGGCAGGTGCCGACTTCCCGTTTGTGGGCGGTCAGATGAGCCCGGTGAGCACCAGGCAATGGTCGGCATGGTCGCCGGACAGAGTCTTCATCGATAGCGAGTGGACGACTTCAGAGCCGATCCTGGAGCCGGGGTGGATCGCCAGGTCTACGGAGATGACATGGCGAGTCGACGGCCATGGTTTCTCAACTTCAACTCCGGTCGAAGTCGACGAGACCGGCTAGTCAACAGAAGCTGGCTTCGGGCCGGTCTCTGCAACGATTACGCTGGCGATGCCGCCTCTCACGTTGAATCGCCCGGTGACTCGCATCCATCTGGGTGATGTCGCGGCGGCAAGTTCATCCAGCAGCCTATTAGTGACGGCTTCATAGAAGATCCCCTCATTCCTGAAGCTGTAGTAGTAGAGCTTGAGAGACTTGAGCTCGATGCACTTGCCTTCGGCGATGTACGAGAGCTCGATCTCAGCGAAATCGGGCTGCCCGGTCTTGGGGCAGACGCTCGTGAACTCCGGGCAGATGTGGGTGATCACGTAGCTGCGTTCTGGCGCTGGGTTGGGGAATGTCTCGATTTCGAAGCTCACGAGTTGAGATTACCTGCGGATATGTTGCGGCTCACGGCACTATGACCGGGCCTGTGCGAGGGTAAATTACTCGCCATGGTCGCTGTACTATTTCCAGGGCAAGGATCTCAGCATCCTGGCATGGGAAAAGACCTCTACGAAGGCTCCCTGACGGCGCGTGCCGTCTTCGACGAAGTCTCAGGCGCTGTGGGTCGGGATCTTGCTGATCTCTGCTTCAATTCTGAGGACGACACCCTCCGGAGTACGGACAACGCTCAGCTCGCGCTCTATGTATGCAGCGTCGCGGCTTGGCGGGCGTTCTCTGAGCAGATGCCGGATCTAGCTCCGAAGATGATGGCCGGCCATAGCGTTGGCGAATACGCAGCGCTCGCGTGTGCAGGTGTCCTCAACGTTTCCGACGGCGCAAGGCTAGTGAAGAAGCGTGGCGAACTCATGGCTGCCGCGGGCGGCGAACGGCCGGGCGGTATGGCCGCAGTGCTTGGACTTGATGCTGAAGAGCTTCGTCAGCTCACAGTTGAAGCCTCAACTGACGGCGTCTGCGTCATCGCAAACGACAACTGCCCCGGGCAGCTGGTGATCTCCGGCGACCTGGACGCGGTCCAGCGAGCCAGTGGCCTTGCTGCGGATCGCGGGGCTAAAAGGGTGCTTCCACTTAATGTTTCAGGCGCATTTCATAGCCCGTTGATGGAGGATTCTGCGGCAGCCTTGGCTGTTGACCTCAAGGCGGTCACTTTCGTGGATGGCGCAGTCCCGGTGGTGAGCAACGTCACGGCTGAGCCGGAGTCGACTTGGGCGGACCTCCTGGAACGACAGCTGCAGAGCCCAGTTCGCTGGACGGAGTCGGTTCAGCACATGCTCGGAGCGGGCATCACAATTTTTGTTGAGTGCGGCGCAGGGGAAGTTCTTTGCGGCCTCATTCGAAGAATCGATCGATCGGCGGCCAGATTGAGCGTCGTCGATACAGCGACCCTTGACCGGACGGTCGAGACCCTCAAGGAGAATTCATGAGTTTAGAAGGCAAAACAGTCATCGTCACCGGAGCCAGCCGTGGGATTGGCGCAGAGATCGCGAAGCGCTTCGGGGCGGAAGGAGCCTCGGTCGCGTGCATCGCCACATCTGAGGCGAATGCATCGGGCACGGCTGACGCGATCACAGCGGCTGGCGGCACAGCGAAAGCCTACGGCTGCCGAGTGAACGACTCTGAGTCTGTGGCTGACGTTTTTGGGCAGATCGCAACGGACCTCGGAGCCCCCTACGCCCTCGTCAACAACGCTGGCATCACAAAGGACCAGCTCATGATGCGCATGACTGAAGACGACTTCGACTCTGTCATCAACGTCAACTTGAAGGGCACGTGGATCTGCTGCAAGGCTGTCCTCAGGCCGATGATGAAGGCTCGTGAAGGCCGGATCATCAACATTTCCAGCGTGAACGGTCTGCACGGCGCAGCTGGCCAGACGAACTACTCGTCAAGCAAAGCCGGCGTCGTCGGCATGACGATGAGCCTCGCCAAAGAGGTTGGCAGCCGTGGAATCACCTGCAATGCGGTCGCTCCAGGCTTCATTGAGACCGACATGACCACCGATCTTGATGAAGCGGTGAAGGAGGGGGCCGTTAGTGCCACTCCACTCAGACGACTCGGGAAACCGGAGGATATTGCGCCTATGGTCCTGTTTCTAGCCTCAGGAGACGCCTCGTTTATCACCGGCCAGGTGATCACTGTTGACGGCGGCTTAACAATGTAGCCCGAGATGCTGGAACCTATGGTCCAGCGTCTAGTATGATAGCGGAGCGGTCGGGCGGTACAATCCGGCAGCTGACCGCAGCAAAAGGTGCCACCAGGACATGTCTGATTCTGTTGTGAATGATCGAGTAAAGAAAGTTGTCTGTGAACAGTTGGGTGTCGATGATAACGAAGTGACCGCGGAAGCGTCATTCGTCAACGACCTCGGTGCTGATTCACTTGATGTTGTAGAGCTGGTTATGGCGTTCGAGGAAGAGTTCTCGATCGACATCCCAGACGACGACGTGCAGAACCTGAGAACCGTCACTGACGCGGTTGACTACATCTCAACCAAGCTTTAAAGTATGAGCGTCACCTTTCGGCCGTCTGGTCGGGTGGTCGTCACCGGCATGGGGGTGGTTTCACCTCTCGGCGTCGGGACTGACGTGACTTGGCGTCGGCTGGTTGCCGGCGACAACGCCATCCGAACAATCCAGGGCATGGATACCGAAGGCTATGCCACAAACATAGCCGCGGAGCTTCCCGACTTTGACCCGCTGAGGTGGGTCGACAAGAAGGAGGCACGACGCCTTGATAAGGTGCTCATTTTTGCTCAGGCAGCCGCCCAAATGGCGGTCGATGACGCAGGTTTTCCTGTCGACGACTCAGAACTGGCTGAAAAGACCGGTGTCGTGGTCGGAAGCGGAATTGGTGGGCTCAAGATGCTGGGAGACCAGACCCAGAAGCTTTGGGATGGCGGGCCGAGCAGGATTTCGCCGTTCCTCGTTCCCTACATGATTCCTGACATGTGCTCAGGAATCGTTTCGATCCGGCTCGGGCTCAAAGGGCCAAACAGCTGCGTTGTCACGGCGTGTGCGACCGGCACGATGTCGATCGGCAACGCCTATCACATGATCAAACGCGGAGACGCGCCTGCCATGGTCGCTGGCGGCACAGAGGCTCCCATCAATGCGATCGGGCTTGCAGGTTTTGCAGCTGCCAAAGCGATGTCCACTCGCAATGACGATCCCGCTCACGCCTCGCGTCCTTTCGACGCAGAGCGAGATGGGTTTGTTATGGGCGAAGGCGCTGCGGTGCTGATGCTCGAAGATCTTGCATTAGCTGAAGCGCGTGGCGCTAACATCATCGGCGAGATCGTTGGGTACGGCATGTCAGGCGACGCGTATCACATTACGGCTCCAGATCCGGAAGGCGACGGCGCTTACCGCTCGATGAAGATGGCGATCGAAAACGCCGGTATGAACACCGACGAGATCGACTACATCAACGCGCACGGCACATCTACAGAGCTGAACGACAAGCTGGAGACGAAGGCTGTCAAGCGGCTGTTTGGCGATGGTGCTTATAATGTGCCGATTTCAAGCACGAAGTCGAGCATCGGGCACCTCCTTGGTGCCGCTGGTGCGATCGAAGCGGCGATCTGCCTCCAGTCTATGAAGACGGGTCAGATTGCGCCCACCATCAATTACGAGCACCCAGATCCAAACTGTGATCTGGACTACGTGCCCAACACAGCCCGAGAGGCGAAGGTCGATGCCACCCTGTCCAATTCGTTTGGATTCGGCGGACACAACGCGACTCTCATCTTCAAGAAGCTGAGGTGATTCGTGGCCCAGAGCGGCTTCCAAGAAATGGTGATGGCGTTCCTTGAACGCCTCGCTGCCGCTCGTTCACCCCACACAGTTCGGAGCTACCGCTCTGACCTCGCGCAGCTGAGCGAGTATGTGGAGAGCCTTCCTGAACTCAAAGAACCGGCGATTCGTCGTTGGCTGAGGGAGAAAGGGGGTTCACCGGTGACTCGTGCTCGGAAACTCTCCGCCTTACGGACATTCATCAAGCACCTCCAGGACACGGGCAGCCTGACAGAAGATCCTGCGGCAGGAATCGAAGCTCCCTACAAGCGCAAAAAGCTGCCGAAGTCGATCAGCCAACAGCAGGCAGAGCAGCTGCTGGACCAGACACCCGTCGGCAAGTCACCGGAACGAGACAAGGCCATTCTCGAACTCGCTTATGGAGCAGGGCTCCGTGCCAGTGAGCTCGTCAGCGTCGATCTGCAGGACATCGACTTCGACCGGCTCGAAGTGCACGTCAAGGGCAAAGGGAACAAGGAGCGTGCTGCGGTTTTTGGCAACGTCTGCGCTGAGGCCATCAAGGCTTATCTCAACGGTGAACGCAGGGCGGCGGCGGGTGAGAAGGCGCTGTTTGTCAATCCTAAAGGCACACGGCTGTCGTCGCGGTCTGTTCAGAACATCATCAAGCGGTGGGCGCTGAATGCCGGGCTGCCGGTCGATGTCAGTCCGCATACTCTGCGGCACAGCTTCGCAACTCACCTCCTCGACGGCGGTGCTGATCTCAAGACTGTGCAGCAGCTTCTCGGCCACGAGAGCCTCGCCACGACCCAGATTTACACCCACATCAGCATAGAGCGACTGCGTGAAACGGTTGCAAAGGCTCATCCCAAAAACAAAAAATAGCTTAGCCCTGGCAGTTGCATCAATCTGCACATTAGTGTCAAGATAGTGTCAAAAGCGATGGAGCTTTCGACTGAATTGTCAAGGGATTTGGCTGAGTCGGGCCTGACAATGGCCGACAGATTCGAGCAGCTGAAGGCGGAGTCAGACCAGCGGCTGCGCAATGCGGCATATCGCATGGCGAGCAGCCGTTCGGATGCCGAGGACCTGATTCAAGAGACTTACCTCAAGGCTTGGAAGGCGTTCGCCGGCTATGTGCCGGGGCGGCCATTCCTCAACTGGCTTTTGAGGATCATGCGCCACGCTTACCTCGATATTCGCAGCCGAGACAATCCGATCCGCTGTGCGGGCGCTTTTGGAACCTTAACGGACACAAGTACGATTGAGAGTCTCGAACACCATCTTCCCGATCCTGGTGATGGCCCTGAAGAGTGTCTGCTGAAGGAGGTCTACATGACCGAACTGGCAGAGGCTTTGAGCCATCTGCCAGCCAAGAACCGCGAGGCGATCGTGCTGTGCGATCTCCAGCGATACAGCTACAGCGAGGTGGCGGGTGCCCAGCAGACGAGCCTTGGCACTGTGAGGTCGAGAATTCATCGTGGGCGGCAGCTCCTCAGGAATCTCATTTCAGATTCATCGGGCGCCCGGACGACCAACTCCGTCCCGGCTTGGCTGTCACGAGAAAGGTATCTTGTCGGCTAGTGAGCCGTCCTGTCCCTAAGCCCGTCTGGTGGAAAAATACGTTCTTCTGGTTTGCAGCGATACTCGCGCTGCTCGGCCTTGCTGGCCTCATTTTTGGGCAGAAGATCATTCGCGATCCGGGTCAAGTGAAGGAGAACGGCCTCTCTTGGATCTATCTCGCGGGTGCGCTGGTGATGTACGCCAACGGCTGGATGAGCCATCGACAGGCGATTCAGATCTACACCGAGCACGAAGAAGAGCCGACAGAATCTAAGCAGCAGCCTCGTCAGTCTGAGCAGACGTGAGGACGACGAGCCCAGGCTCGCACTCTGCCCCAAGAGTCTTCCTGCAGAGCTCTCGGATCGCAAATCCATCTGGGCCGATGTCGCTGAATACGACAGCCGATGAGATCAGCAGGTCACCCCTACGCCAGGCATGAGCCTGTATGACGCCTGCCTGCTGCATGAGCAGCTCCTCAATCCTCACCAAGTCTGTCTCGACGTTGCGTCGAATCACACCAGGTTAATCGGGTGAGTTGGCGGTGTTCTTGATGGCTTCCAGGGCTTGAAGCTGCTCGGCAGAGTCGACATCTGCACCAATGGAGGCGTCGTGGCAGGTGACGGTACGGATTTTGAGCCCCATAATCTTGCCGATCGTCTCTTCCAGCCCTCCAAGAGTGAGGGCCCCAGGAATGACAGCGGCAACAATGAGGCGAAGCGCTGTGCCGATCCCAACGAGCTTTGCCAGCTTGAGTGGGCTCTTCCTTGAATCGTAGACGCGGTTCATCAGGTCGATCAGCTTGTCTGCACCTTCGCGCTTGACCAGCGCCAGGTTTCCGCCGGTGAATCTTCCTTCCTTGAGCCTGGCAATCGTTCTTTTGACGCCCGGGAACTGGGCGTTGGTGTCCTCTTCGCGGATGATCGGATAGTGAAGGTCAGCCGAGCCGCAGAGCCCGAGAAACTCGGCGACCGCCTCCTTGGTGAGGCATGGGAGATCGACTGTGCAGATGAGGATCTGATCCTCTGTACATTTGGCCAGTCCGGCCTTCAAGCTGTCGATGAATCCTTTCCCGGCTGGAACCGTGGTCCATTTATCAGATGAGGGCCCACCGACCGCGATGATTCCGCCGAAAGGAGAAAGCGCGTCAGCCGTGATATCTAGGCATGTGCGGCCTTTGAACTTGATGTCAGCGCGCATATCGACGCCCGTGGCTTCCTTCATCTCCGGGCTGCAGGCCCCGCCGGCAAGAATTACGATGTCCATAGGCTCTCCTCCCGCGTCAGGGAGTGGGCTGTCTCAACGAAGGGGCAGCCTTCCGCTTTGAGCTTCGATGCTGCTGATTCAGCCGCTTCAGGTGAGTCGAAAATGCCGAACACTGCGGACCCTGACCCGGATAGGCCAGCGTCTGTAGCTCCGTGCACTTGAAGGCGCTCCATCCACTCGATGCTGGCACATGAGGCGGTCCTTTCGAAGTCGTTGTAGATCTCGAAGCTGTCCGGAAACTCCCGCCAGTCACGCTCTGCACTGTCGAGCGCTCTATAGGCTTCGGCTGTGCTTGTGCCTTGCGTTGGCCTCGCGATGACTAGGTTGAGCTTATCTCTGTTCGGTTCGGGAGTTAGAATCTCTCCGTAGCCTTCTGCCAGTGCCGTGCCGCCGACCAGGAAGAAGGGGACATCTGCACCGACTGCTGAGGCAGTTTCATGGAGGAAGTGGTCTGCCAGCACTTCTTTGGTGCACTTTCTTTGGAGGATCCGCAGCAGGGCTGCCGCATTTGAGCTGCCGCCACCTAGTCCGCTTTCTGCCGGGATTCTCTTCTCAATGTGGATCTTGAGTGGCGGGATCTCTGCCAGCTCCCTTGCGAGGCGAAGTGTCTTGGTGAGAGTGTTCTGCTCGGGAAGTCCATCCCAATTGCAGGTGATTGTCTCGTGATCTGCGCCCCATTCCACGGTCAGGTCATCGGAGAGGCTGATTGCTTGGAAGACCGTCCGGAGCGGGTGCATTCCCGATGCATCTGGCGGACCAACCGATAGAAAGAGATTGATCTTGGCCGGGCATCGAGCCTTGAGAATCATGAGTGGCTCCCTAGAGAATCGGCGGACGTCGGCCTGAGAATCCCATCGCCTGCTCGGCCGCGTAGGCTGTGGAGAGCAGCCGCTCGTCTCCCATGATCGGACCCGTCAGGAGCATGCCGACAGGCATGTCACCGGCATTGCCGCAGGGCAGCGAGATTGAGGGGAATCCGCCCATGTTCGCGGGAATCGTGCAGAGGTCAAGTGTCTTCAAGGCCATCTGGTCTTTGGCGAACTCACCAAGCCGGAAAGAGGCGACAGGAGAGGTCGGCGAAATGACGACGTCGTGCTCCCGCATCACCTTGCTCATCTCGTCAGCCATCAGGCCGCGGACCTGTTGGGCACGCTTATAGTAGGCGTCGTAGTAGCCGGCGGACAAGGCATATGTGCCGACCATGATTCGGAGCTTGACCTCGTGGCCGAAGAGCTGGCCGCGGGTTGCAGCGGTCGATTCGTTGTGGTCGCCCTTCTCGATTCGTGGGCCAAAGCGGATGCCATCGAAGCGACCGAGGTTGCTGCTCGCCTCCGCTGGAGCGATGATGTAGTAAGTCGTGACACCCAAAGGCAGGGAGGGCAATGAAACTGAGGTGATGATCGCTCCCTCGCGCTTGAGCCGATCAAGGGCGATCTCAACGCTTTCGCGAACGCCCTCGGAAATGTCATCCCCCATCAGCTCCTGAGGAACAGCGACCTTGAGCCCTTTGAGACTGCCCGACTTCAAATCGCCCGGATTGTAGGCTGCGTCTGGGAGGGAAGTTGAATCTAGTCTGCAGTGGCCTGCAGCAGCCTGAAAAGCTAAGGCAGTGTCCTCAACACTGCGTGTCAGCGGTCCGATCTGGTCAAGGCTGGAAGAGAACGCCACAAGGCCATACCGGGAGATTCGGCCGTAAGTCGGCTTGAATCCAACTACGCCGCAGAGTGCTGCAGGCTGCCGAACGGAGCCGCCTGTGTCAGAGCCGTAGGCGATTGGAGCCATCTCGGCTGACGCCGCGACTGCGGAGCCGCCAGAGCTTCCGCCGGGCGAGCAGTCTGGATCCCAGGGGCAGCGCGTTGTCTTGTAGGCGCTGGTCTCGGTGGAGGCTCCCATTGCAAATTCGTCTAGGTTGGTCTTGCCCAGCAGCACCATGCCTTGTGACTTAAGGTTTTCGACAACAGAGGCGTTGTAGGGCGGCTTCCAGCCCTCAAGAATCTTGGAGGCGCAGGTGGTCTCGATGCCTTCGGTGCAGATGTTGTCCTTCAGCGCGAAAGGCACACCAGTGAGAGGCTTGTCTTCTCCAGCGTCCAGCAGCTTCTGCGCTGCTTCCGCGTCGGCCAGAGCCTGGTCGCGGCAGGTTGTTAAGAATGCTCCGTAGTCGGCGTCGACTTCGTCGATGCGATCCAGATGAGCCTCAGCGGCCTCGACGGCTGAAACCTCCTTCGATTTGAGCTTAGCAGCAAGCTCCGCGGCGGTGAGGCCAGTGATCAATGGCTTTCCTCGATAACAGTCGGCACGATGAACAGGCCAGCGCGAGTCTTGAAGGCGCCCTCAAGCGCTTCTTCCCGGCTGAGTCCCTGCTCCACCTGATCTTCGGACCAGACGTTGGTCAGCTCCACGGCGTGGGGCTTGGGCACGAGGCCTGTGGTGTCGATGGCCTGGATATCTTCGAAGTGTCCCAGCAGAGCATTCAGCTCAAGCTGGAAGGCTTTAAGTTCAGCCTCATCAAGTTCAAGCCGCGCGAGCTGCGCCGTGTGCTTGACTTCATCCAAAGAGATCGACATGCGGCAGATTATATCCGGGTGACCATAATGGGATATGCCGGTCATGGGCGGGCGCACGACCTTTGGGGCATTGACCTTGGTGATCATGACGATCGCCGTGGTCTCATTTGCCGCGCATTTGATTCGGCCTCACATTCCTGAGTCTGAGCCGAATCCGGAACTAGAAGGTCACGGCGGCTATCTGACCAGAGCCTCTCGCCAGAACATCCGGTGGCGACCATTGAGCAAGGCGGCAGTCGACGAGGCCCGTAATCGAGACATGCCGATATTGCTCGTCATCGGTCGTGAATCGAGCCAGGTCGCCCGAGACTACGATCGATTTGTCTTCTCAGACCCAGAAGTGGCAGAGCGGATATCTCGGGTCTTCATCCCCGTTAGAATCGATCTGCATGAGCAGCCTAACTGGGAGGGGGCGGTGCTGCCATTGACCAGAGTTCAGGAGTTCACTCAATCTGGCTTTGAGGCCGCTGTGTTTACGCCGTCAGGCGAACTTGCTGCCTGGCATGCACCTTCTATCAGCGAACCAAGTCTGGATACCGCCGGTTTTCTCTCCTGGATTGGCGACGTCAGAAGCGTGGCGAAGGAGATGAACCCACCGATGAGGGCGCTGCAGGCTCGCGACCTTGGGTTCTTCTGGACTGTGCGAGCAGGTGCACTCCCTGATGCTGACGCCTATCTGCGGGTTCTCTTGGCCCAGCATGACGATCTCAATCGAGGCTTTCCCGAGAGCGAGAGGCAGGAGCTGAGGCCGTGGGATATCCGGCTGCTGGCGGAGACTGGCTGGCCCGGGGCAGCGGAGGAGGACCTTGATCGAATCCTCGGAAGCCCGATGATTGACTGGGTTCATGGCGGGAGCTTCCTGGCATCCCATTCCAAGGACTGGATGGAAATTGAGCCGAGCAAGACGTCCGTGGCCACGGCGGATCTTGCAGCACTCCTCGCCCGGATGTCGATTCTTGCGGGTCGGGACGACTTTGCTGAAATGGCTGTTTGGCTGGCAGAGTCGGTCAACAGGGAGTTCCTGTTGGACCCTGATCTGCCGGGATGCATCGCTGAGGAGGTTCGGGCTGACGGCAGGTCTGAGCGGTGGTCGCACTCCTTTACGAGGATGACGAGTGCGCTCGACTTTCAGCAGAGAAAGACGGCGCAGGAAGCCATGGGGCTCAACGCCTCGGAGAGCCGAGTGATGGTGCCTCTCATCGCCTCATTCGCGTCAAGATTTGAGAGCCCTGAGATCTACGATCCAGTGCTGACACGTCTGGCTCAGGCCGCGCCGCAGCCTGTGGTGATTGGCGGAAAGGCGTCGGCACATCTGGTTCTTTCATCGATCGCTCGCATCCTTGAGGTCGGCGTCGTTCTCGATGATCCTGATCTGATCGCCTCGGGTCTGGCAGCGTTCGAATCTGCCCGGTCGCTGTTTGTTTTGGCAGACGGGCAGGTTCAGCAGAGGCCTGGCGCGAAGGATCCGCTGTTGAGCGCATATGTTGGCTGTCTGGATGCGATGGTCTGGTCGCTTGCAGCGGGCAGAGAGGAGTCAAGGAGCGAAGGACTGGAGCTGCTGGACGCCATGGAAGTCCTGTTTGCTTTGGCCGATCCGGTGAATCTCAGCTCCGCCCCGGAATCCGCGAGTCTGCTGGCGGGAGCCTCACCCACTTTGCCCCGCTGGTTCGACTCTGAGACCCGCTCCGTGGTTGGCCAGTTGGCCGACGTGATGATCGCCTTGGCTGCTGTCTCTGATCGAGGAGATGTCTTCCAAAAGGCGAGAAGTATGACCTCGTTCTTCACGACAGCTGCAAATCAGAGCGGCAGATGTGCAGGCGGCTTGATGGGAGCGGCTGAGCGGCTTGCCGTTGGGAGGGTGTACTCAGCTTCCGGCCCTGAGGCACCCAGACTTCTGAGCGAGGCGTATGCGGCGCATCCGGGCATCACGGTGTTCCCAATTTCCAGTCTTCCGTCTGACGGCCTGTACAGCTGGACTCCTGGCGGCGGATACGTCCTTGAGGTGCCCCTGGAGTCCCAAGAGGAAGAGCCTGATCAGTCATAATTCATTCTTGTCCGGAGAGGTCGCATAGTCCGGTTTAGTGCGCTGCTCTCGAAAAGCAGTGTGGCCGCGAGGTCACCGTGGGTTCGAATCCCACCCTCTCCGCCATCCCCTTTTTCCTCGGTGCTGATCTTTGTTCCGCAATAGCTGTCAGGCACAATCCACCGCCCTTTCCGGAAGTTCCTTGCACTCCTCCCGGTAACCTCAGCTTACTTTTCGAGGGATGAAATTGCACCTGGCGTCTTAAACAGACGTTGTTGCTGTGGACCTCAGATCAGATTATTTTCGGAGACTGACGGCTCCACGGAACGCCCTCGAGGACAGTGTGTCGATGGGGACGAGGTCAGTGCTGACGGATGAGTTCCAGGAGCCGAGCAGGATTTCTCGGATCGCAAAAGGTGATCTGGAGGAGTTCGACGCTCTCTATCGGAGCCACGTTCGATCAGTGTTCCGGTTTATTTCGCGGCGGCTGAGCGCCGGCAGCGAAGAGGCGGAGGACGTCACCCAAGAGACTTTCCTGTCCGCCGTCAAGATGGCGAAATCGTACGATGGCACCTGCTCCGAGCGGACCTGGCTGTTTGGCATCGCCAAAGTTCGCATCATCGACAAGATCCGGAGCGACGGCCGCGGCAAACGGATTCCACGTTCAAAACTGATCTCGCTGGAGCAGGAATCGACCCTCGAGTCGATCCAGAACCGCGACGGAAAGGCATCGATTGACGCGATTGTCAGCCGGGTGGGAGCGGAGCAGATCGTGGACCTGCTGCTCTCAAACCTCAAGGACACCGAGTACGAAGCCCTCGTTCTGCATCACGCAGACGGCCTCTCTGTCAAGGAGATGTCGCACCTGCTCGGCAGGTCAGAGAAGGGCATCGAATGTCTGCTTTCACGAGCGAGGAAAAAAGCCCGACAAGCCGCTGCACAGCTGCAGCGCACACCCATGGAGCAAGAAAATGAATGACCGGCACTCGAAGGAGCTGGACGCTCTTCTGTCAGAGATTTTAGAGGAGATGCCTGATC
The DNA here is from genome assembly GCA_029824475.1 of Fimbriimonadia bacterium. Taxonomy (GTDB): domain Bacteria; phylum Armatimonadota; class Fimbriimonadia; order Fimbriimonadales; family Fimbriimonadaceae; genus JALGXY01. The sequence continues at coordinate 14,662 of JALGYA010000018.1, forward strand.
GCACTGATGCACAGTCTGCGAAGGAAGCAGGAGAAGTTGTCGACAACGCGGTGGAGGAGCTGGTCAGATTGCGCGCGGACTCCAACGCAGGCGAATTGACGGACGAATCAGAAGAGGAGATGCTCGCGGCTCTGCACCGACAGGTTGAAGATCATGTTCGGAGCGGCGCAGCTGGGCCGCGCCCGGCCAGGAAGCTCCGCCTTCTAACTGCAGTAGGGTTGCCAGCGGCAATCGTCGCTGCGCTCGTGATTGTCATTCAGGTCTATTCGAATCCAGAGTCAGATTCCCCGCCGAGGTCTGTCGGTCCGGTCATGGACATCGAGAAGACTGTGGACAGGTTTGTCCTGGAGCGTGGAACCGTTGGCCTCTCGTTTGCGGATATGCCTGCAGAAGACGGCACGGCCATCTCGCGAGTTGAGATCACCAGCGTCTGGCAGGAGTCGCCTGCCGAAGAGGCTGGGATGGTGGTCGGTGACGTGGTCTTTCGGATCAACGGGCGACATGTATCGAGTGCGCGTGATGCGAGAGTCCGAATTCTCGCCGAGCCAGGAATGGAGATAACTATTGATCTCGTAAGGAGTGGCGCAGAGCACTCGTTCACCGTCGTAGGCATCACGGAAGAGGAGGCGAGGCTCCCCAGGTTGTCTGACAAGGACATGGACGAACTTCGGTCTGCGACCATGCTTGCCATCAATGGCGACTTTAAGGGTGGGGTCAGCGCTTTGACAGCGCTTACAAACGGCCCCGAGCCAGCCGCCGCCCACAACAATCTTGGAGCGCTCTACGAGGCCTCAGATGACCTGGATGCCGCGATCCGCCACTACCAGGCTGCTGTCACGCTCGCGCCAAGTGTAGGCCTGTATCGGTTCTGTTTGACGGGGGCGCTGCTCGTTGTCGGCAGTCATGACCAGGCTGTGAGCCTGATCGAGACGTCGGTATCGGCCACCCCAGACTGGGCGGAGCGCATCTACCAGCTGTCACCCATCTACGGAGTGATCGGCGGCATGGGTGGGGATCAAGGTCCGCAGAAGTACAGGTCGTAACGCTGCGAGGGGTTATTCCGAAAACGGCGACCTTCACAAGTGAGAAGACACAACCGGCGAGAGAAGCCGATGTCGATCAGAGAGGTTAGAAAGAACAGATGAGAAAGGGACAGATAAGACTGAAGAGAGTCTTAGTCGTGGCAGCTGCGCTCGCAGCAGTTCCTCTGCTCCAGGGCGGAGGAGCGGCTTGGGGAAGCACGGATGATCCAACGGTCAAATTAGCAGCGAATCGCTACAACACTATGAGCAGCCGACCCATGGAAACGGACGGAGCAGAACTCACGCCGTCGATGAGCGGCACTCGCTCCAGATTCAGGGTCGGCCGCGGCAACTGGGAGATCAGCATCACTAACGCGGGTGAGGAACGAGTGATGCGGCTTACAAACAACGGGGGCATCGAGAACAGGTCGCCATTCAGTTCGGGCGGGTCGGAGACGGCGTCTTCCGCCGTTTGGGCTGGTGGCGGCCTACAGATCAAGATCAGGGCAGCTGATGGCATTGGCCGGGCAGGTCAAGCAGTCAGCGATTCGGTTTTTCCGCTCAGCCAACAGCAGTGCACAGGCTGCCTGCACCTGACACTTCTCGCCCCAACAAGGAGCAAATGAACAGATGAGACAGAAGAGAACTTTGATGGTAATGGCCGCTCTCGCGGCGATTCCGCTGCTGCAAGGCGGAGTTCCACCGATCATCGCCGGCGAGGGGAGAATCGTATTCGTTTCCAACCGCGACGGCACCGACGAGATCTACATCATGAATCCAGACGGCTCTGGGCAGAGGAGGCTGACGAACAACGATTCTGCCGAGGGTGCCCCCAAAATCAGTGCTGACGGATCAAAGATCGTGTTCAGCTCTAAGCGGGAGGGCAACTATGACCTCTACGTGATAAACAGCGACGGCACAGGGGAGAAGAACGTCACAAACAGCCCAAGCGGCGAAGTTTGCCCTGCATTCAGCCCTGACGGGTCCAAGATCGTGTATCACACCCGACGCTACGATAACGTCGACATCTACGTGATGAATGCGGACGGCTCTAACCACCGGAGGCTGACAGATGATCCAGGGGTTGGTGGTCGCCCCGTGTTCAGCCCAGACGGGTCGAAGATTGCCTACATATCAGTGCGCGACGCCAACGGCGACATCTACATCATGAATTCTGATGGCTCCGGGGAGCGGAGACTGACTGACAGTCCACAACTCGACAATCGGCCTTCGTTCAGCCCTGATGGGACAAAGATCGCGTTTTTCTCTACCAGGGATGGCAATTCAGAGATTTACATCATGAATGCTGATGGAACTGGGCAGAAGCGGCTCACAACCCACAGCGCTCAAGATCATAACCCCTCGTTCAGCCCGGACGGGTCGAAGATCTCCTTTGTGTCGACACGTGATCGCAACGCGGAGATCTACATCATGAACGTTGACGGCACAGGGGTCACAAACCTCACGAACAGTGCACGTCATGACAATGAGCCGTACTTCTCGTCCCGATAGCTAGACCAGAACAGCACTAAGGAATGAACTGCAGATGAGAAAACACCAGATGAAAACAAGAAGGCTCCTGATCGTCATGGCCGCCCTTATGGCAGTGCCGATTCTCCTAGGGGTCACCACCAATCAGGACAAAGAAGATCAGGCGAAGATCGTGTTTGTGGGCTACCGGGCTAACAACAGCGACATCTACGCCATTAACGCTGACGGAACAGGACTAGAAATCCTGACCCACAACCAAAAAGGCCAGATGAACCAGAACCCTGCTCTCAGCCCAGACGGATCCAAGGTTGTGTTCAGCAGCACACGTGAGGACAAGAATCCCAACAAGGAGCCGTACATCTCTGAGATTTACATCATGAATGCAGACGGCACGGGGCTCACTGATTTGACGAAGAGTGGCGGTTGGAATGACGAACCGGTGTTTAGCCCAGATGGGTCCCAGATCGCGTTCATCTCCAGCCGCGAAGGCAACGCTGACATCTATGTCATGAACATAGACGGCTCTGGGGTGAAGCGGCTTACGGACAACCCGTTTGACGATTCGTCGCCAGCATTCAGCCCCGATGGGTCGAAGATCGCCTTCGCGTCACGACGCGTGATCAACAAGGTTGAAGCGCTGCCGCCAGCTGAAGGAGCCACGTCCAAGAATGACATCTTTATCATGAACTCGGATGGTTCAGGGGTAGTGCGGTTGACCGACAACACGATGTTCGACTACAGCCCGGCATTCAGCCCAGATGGAGCGAAGATTGTCTTCAACTCTCACATCAATAAGGGCATGAATTTCGACATCTTCATGATGAACGTGGATGGCACCGATCTCAAGCAATTGACCGACGACCCGCACAGTGATTGGAATCCTACTTTCAGCCCAGACGGAAAGAAGATCGCATACTGCTCTGATCGCCGTCCGGGCAAGGATATTTGGGGCATCTATGTCATCAACGCAGACGGCACCGGCGAGACCCTGCTTACGGAGAACCTCGACTTCTGCTGGTTCCCTGCATTCCAAACCGGAGGGAAAAAGGGCTGATGAGAAAGAAGTGTGCATTGGGTGTGATCCTTGCCTTGCCGTTCCTCCAGGGAGCCGGGCCGAGTCAGAACGGAGCAGCAGGCCCGCAGATCGTCTTCAGCTCAAACCGAGACGGCAACGAGGAGATCTACGTGATGAACGGGGACGGCTCAGGGCAGACACGGCTGACCAGCAACTCGGCAGGCGACGTCTATCCCAAGTTCAGCCCAGATGGATCGAAGATTGTGTTTTCGTCATTCCGTGACGGCAACTATGAGGTCTACATCATGAACGCGGACGGCTCCAGTCAAAGGAACTTGACGAAGAACCCAGCCGCAGATTTCTCGCCAACGTTCAGCCCGGACGGGTCGAAGATTGCGTTTATGTCCTTCCGAGACGGCAATTACGACATCTACGTTATGAACTCAAGCGGCACAGGAGTAAAGCGGCTGACGAAAAACGCAGGCTTCAACCTGAAGCCAGCGTTTAGCCCGGATGGCAAGAAGATCGTGTTCGTCTCGACCCGTGATGGTGACAACGAGTTCAACTCTGAGGTCTATGTCATGAGCGCGAACGGCACTGGCCAGAAAAGGCTGACCAAGGATCTCATTGTCAAGGACGCTCCTACATTCAGCCCGGATGGCAGGAAGATCGCTTTCCGAACCATCCGAGGCGGGAAACACGTGATCTGCGTGATGAATTCGGACGGCTCGGGGGTCTCCTACTTGACGAGCGATTCAATTGCCGGCTCGCTCCCTGCCTTCAGCCCGGATGGGTCGAAGATCGCGTTCACGTCTCTCCACCGAGACGGAAACTACGAGATCTACATCATGAACTCGGACGGCACAGGCGTGAAGCGTCTGACAAACAGCCGATACACCGACTCGGCGCCTTCCTTTCCTCTTCGGCTGAAGGGGTAGTGAAGGCGTCTGGGGAGGGCAGCTCTAGCCTGCTGCCTCAAACAGAAGGGGTAGGCCTCTGCTCAATTCGAACCTGGCTTAGGCCGGATATGAACCTTGAAGGCCTCTTAGCATTCTAATAAGTATGAGCACGTCCAAAAATGGGATTCCGATGAGGGCGGAAGCTCTGAGCAGCTTAGTCGACATCGGATCCGCTATCCCCGATATTTTGATTGCCGTCGTTGACCCGGCCATACGCGCATGGGCGGAGGCCTGGTGCAGGAAACTGAAGCTGCGCCACGTGATTATTCCCACCATCTCGGAGCTGGAGAGGATCGCGGAGTCGCCCAACTACGGCGGACCGATCGTCTTCGCCGCAGATTCGTTAATGCTGGAGGCCGCGTGGCACCTTCGTCGCAAGCTTCTGGTTGGTCAGGTGCTGGCGTTCGCGAACGCCTCACCTTCTGAGATGATGTGGGCGTACAGGCTTGGCGCGGACGTACTCATCCCGCCGTTCTCAGATGATCCGCTCTAGGATCCTCGAATCGAACGTGCGATGTGACCAGCGACGGGCAAGCCGTACTCGCGGCCTTCTGATGCCCTGATTGCGGCCAGGATCGGGAAGATCAAGCCTGCTATGCAGGCGGCGATGAGGATTGGCCAGCCGATGAGCACAAAAGTCAGGATTCCGCCGATGATCACGGTGATCGTCAGGAGGATCTGGAAGATCATCTGCTGTAGGCAGTGGAATCTGACGAAGTGTGAATTCTTTCCTTTGGTGAGCAGGATCGCAATCGAAGCCACCCATCCAAGTGTGCCCATGGATAGAGCGGAAGCTACCAGCGGAACTGTGTGCGAAATCGCGCCCCATCTTTTTTCATCTGAATCAGCCATAAAATTGCCTCAATTCTCTTTACGGTACTCCATGGAGCGGGTTCCCATGTAGTGGGACCGTTCGAATCCTAGTCCCTGGGGAGTGCGCCCTGCTCCGCAGGATCGAGGATCAGCACGTTTGGTTGAGCGGACTGGATGAACTCTTCGTAGCCCATCTCCTCAAGAAGGCCTTCGGCCTTGAATTCATCAAACAGCTTGGTCAGAACCTCAGCCACTGAAACCGGACCGGGGCATGCATCGACCCAGAGCCCTGGCTTCCTGTCGCCGGCCTTATAGGCGACCGCACAGATCCACTTCTCGCCAGAAAGAGCGCGATCCAGGCTCCAAGAGCCCATGAACACGTCAATCCCAGCCTCTGTCAATGCCGCCCTGGCCTTGGCCTCATCTGTGGCATTGGCGGTCACGAGGATTCGTGATTCAGGGCCGAAGCACGAGCAGGTGATCCTGCCTTTGTCCGGCGATAGAAAGGCAGGCTGCCCCGCCGCATACCTTTTGGCTGCGGCGGGAAAGTCTGCGAGGGCAACTGTGAGGATCATTCGTGGTGAGCAGACGGATTCTGCAGCTTGGCCTCGATCTCTTCGGTGTGGCCTTCTGCCGCAGCGCGCATCTCATCAAGATGTTCATCTCGGTTGGGATGGACGTTGGGGCTCTCGTCTGGAGTGCGATACGGCACCATCTGAATGCCCTTCTTGACTTTGGCCTCCACCCAGCCTTCCTGCACCATGAACTCAAGGAGCTCAAGCAGGTAGTCCATCGTTGCATCGAGATCCGCGTGCTCCATCTCTTTCGCGAGCTCGCCGAAGGCGATTCGGATCTGTGGGATCCGGTGCTCCGTGCTGATCAGTGTGATCAGGCGCTCAAAGATGCCGGTTCTTGGCAGAATTTTGCCATCCCGAACATAGCAGGGCTCCTGGGTGATGCGCCCTTCGTTCATGAGCGGGATCATCTCCTTCTTCGCCCCTTCAAGGCTCATCTTGAAGTAGTTGTTCGTGCCGACAGCCCACGTTGAGGCATTGCCGCAGAACATCTGGCTCATCAGTTTGATCGCGCCGATGTTGAACTCAGCGACGCCCGCGACAACCTGCGTGTCGTTGAGGAACCCGCCGGTGCCGAGCCATCGGAACGCCTCGTCTGCAGACATCTCAAGGCCTTCGTCCTTGGCGAGCTCCGCCGTGAACTCCTTGAGGTCAGTGAAGAGCCCGTTGCCCTTGTACCAAAAGTCAGCGAAGCGGATGTGCTGCATCATGCGCTTCTCCTGAGTGTCCTGGAAGTGATCGAGCAGCCACTGCTTGTCGAGCTTGCCTCGCTCCAGCGCCAGAATTGTGTACGCGAGGTGCCGCGCGGCATGGTGAGTCAGCGTGAGGCCCGCGGCAAGCAGTGGATCGGCAAATCCTGCTGCTTCGCCGACTAGGAACCAGTTTTCGCCGTACATTCGCTGAGCTTTGAACGACCAGTCTTTGGTCGTTTTGAACTCATTTAGACTCTTGGCGTTCTTGATGAGTGGACCGACACGCTTGTCCGCGTGGATCGCCTCTTCGTAGAGTTCAGCTGGCTTTTTGCCTGTCTTCTTGTAGTGGACAGCAGGCATGACGAGGCCGATGGACGTCTTGTTCTCCCCGATCGGGATGAACCAGAGCCAGCCATAGTCGATGCTGAGAATCTGGACACGTGTGGCTCCGACACCTATGGAGACCGGCCATTCTGCGTCTGTCCAGTAATCCCAGAACGCGACATTCTGAAGATTGGTCGGCACATCGACCTGAATGTCCATTCCCCTGCGCAGCACA
>JALGYA010000205.1 GCA_029824475.1 Fimbriimonadia bacterium
CGCACGGACGTTCCGGAGATCACGCACAAGGTTCTCGACCTGCTGAGTGAAGAGGAGCCGGATGCGATTCTCCTGGAGCTTGGGGATGGCCTGCTCGGTTCGTACGGCGTTGATGAGATCCTGAGGGACGAAGAGTTTCAGAAGCGCGTGACCTGCACAATTGTTGCTGGCAACGATGTGATCGGTGCCTGGGCGGCGTGCCATGAGCTGACAGAACTTGGATTCAAGATCGCCTGTGTGACTGGCCCGGCTACAGATAACCTGGCCGGCGTCCGGAAGCTGGCAGAACTTGGCCTGCCGGGAGCCAATATGCTCCGCGAGCCTGAGGTGCTGTTCGCTCATGTAGACGAGCTGCTGGGGGATGTTTCATGAAGGTGTGTGTAGTTGGTGCTTCAGGGTTCATGGGCGGGGAAGTGATCCGCCTGATCTCCATGCATCCTCGTCTTGAGCTGGAGATGGCCTGCGGTCACAGCACTGTCGGGAAGAAGCTCTCAGAAGTGCGCCCGGGCCTCTTTTGGGACAAGGTGATCGAAGATACTGATCCTGCAGAGATTGCCAAGCGCTGTGACGCGGCTTTTCTGACCCTCCCTCACGGCACCAGCGCCGCGCTTGTCGAAGAATTGGTTAGGCTTGGCGTTCTGGTCTATGACCTCGGTTCAGATTTTCGCCTGAAAGATCCTGCCGACGTGCAGAGGTTTTATAAGCGTGATGCTGCGCCCCAGCAGCTGCTCGATATTGCCGAGTACAGGATTCCTGAGCTGACCGGCGGCCCAAGACGCGATGCGAAGCTGGTGGCCTGTCCCGGCTGTTTCGCCACGGCGATGGCACTTGGTCTCGCACCATTGCAGGGGCTGACTAATGAGGCCCAAGTTTTCGGAGTCACAGGCTCCAGCGGAAGCGGCATTAAGCCGGCTCCGGGAGTCCACCATTCCCTGCGCAGCACCAGCTTTACCGCCTACAAGCCGCTTTCGCACCAGCACATCGGCGAAGTGAGCCAAGTGCTGGCGGAGCGCGGCTATACGCCGCAGATCGACTTCATTCCGCACAGCCTGCCGGCAGTTCGTGGGATTCACCTCACGATCCTGGTTGAGGCAGATGTTGATGCCGTCAAGGCTAGGTTCAATGAACTCTACGCGGATAAGGAGCTCATCAGTCTGCACGACGGCCCGATCCCGCTCGGCATGACGATCGGATCCCTCCGCGTCGCTTTTGGGTTCGCCAGCCAAGGTGGCAAGACTGTCATCTTCGCGGTGATCGACAACTTGCTCAAGGGCGGCAGCGGGCAGGCAATCCAGAATTTCAACCTTCAGCAAGGCTGGCCGGAAACAGAAGGCCTGCCGCTCACAGGGATGTGGCCATGAACCACTTCTTAGCACCCACAGATCTGACTCACGCAGAGCGGGAGGCTGTTCTAAACCGAGCGATTGAGCTGAAGGCGTTGAAACGGCCATTAGACAGGACAACCCTCCGCGTCGGTGCACTCTTCTTCAATGCAAGCCTCCGCACTCGCATCAGCTTTGAAAAAGCTGCCGAGGTCATCGGTGGAACCTGTCTGACACTCAATACTGGCTCCGACACCTATAAGATGGAGATGGACCCTGAGGCGGCGATGAACGCCGATACACAAGAGAACATCGTCGAGGCTGCCGGTGTCCTTGGCCGGATGTTCGACATCATTGGCGTCCGCTCGTTCCCGACTGGCCAGGCTTGGGAGATTGAGAAGACCGAACCGATTTTGCGTGCCTTCGCCGAACATTCTGGCGTGCCAGTGGTGAGCCTGGAAGGCGCTCTACATCACCCGTGCCAAGGTCTAGCGGATCATCTCACGATGAAAGAGCATTTCGGTGAGACGAAGAAGTTGAAGGTCGCGATGACCTGGGCTCCTCATCCTAAGCCTCTTCCTATGGCAGTTCCAAATTCATTTGCATTGCAGTCGGCTCTGGCTGGCTGTGATCTGACAATTGTGCGGCCTGAGGGCTACGATCTCGATCCTGAAGTCATGGCTAGCATCGAATCTGAGTCTGCAGCAGCAGGCGGCTCCGTGGAAGTCACCTCAAACAGGGACCTCGGTCTGGAAGGCGCAAAGGTGGTCTACGTCAAGAGCTGGGGCAGGATGGACCATCCAGGCCAGAGCGCAGATGCCTCGCTTGCCGACTGGACTTTCGGAGACAGTGCCTGGGAGATGACCGACCAGGCGAAAGTGATGCACTGCCTGCCGGTCAGAAGAAACGTTGTGATTTCATCATCTATTCTCGATTCAGACCGTTCGATCGTGCTCGACGAGGCTGAGAATCGCCTCTGGGCGCAGGCAGGGCTGCTCGACCACATCTCAAAAGGGGTGCAGAAGTGATCGAACACGGGCCGTCGCTGCAGGAGGCTTCAAAGTGGGTGCAAGAGCTGCGCGGCCAGCTCGTTCTGGTCAAAGTCGGCGGCGAGATGCTCGCCAGCCGTGCGATCCTGAACCGCCTGGCAAAACAGATCCCTGTGCTGGTGCGTGTTGGGCTCCGCCCAATCCTGGTCCATGGAGCAGGAGTCCAGGTCGACGGCGAGTGCCGATCCCGGGGCATCGAGATCGTTAAGCACGGCGGCCGCCGAGTCACAACGCCAGAAACGCTGGGCGTCCTAGTTGAAGTCCTCCACGGTCTCAACCAGAACATCATCACCTGTCTTAAGGCAGAAGGGATCGAAGCCTTCGGCATGGACGAAGAGGTCCAGCGATCCGTCGTCTGCCTGCGGCGCCCTCAGACTGAGGTCGATGGAGTCAAGGTGGACTGGGGAATGGTTGGAGACGTTCAGCGTGTCGATCCATCTGCCCTGATCCAAGACGGCCCGTGGCGCGTGCCAGTCCTGCCAAGCCTCGGGACGGATGAGCATGGTGAGTTTGTCAACGTCAACGCGGACTCTGCTGCATCGCTTGCCGCCTGCTCACTGGGCGTAGCCAAATTGCTGCTTCTGACTGGCGCACCAGGCGTAATGGGTTCTGTAGATGACGCTGGACCGATTTCACAGATGACAGCCGCCGATGCCCATCAGCTCATCGATCGTGGCATCGCCAAAGCGGGAATGAAGGCGAAGCTGGAAGAGAGCCTCAGGGCTCTGGAAGGCGGGGTCCCCGCCGTCCACATCCTCAGCGGCAAAGAGCAGCACACGCTGCTGCGTGAGCTCTTTACAGACGAAGGCTGCGGAACGCTGATCAGCGCAAAGTAACCAAAAACGCCCCTCAAGCCAACTGGCTGAGGGGCGCTTTTACGTCAGGCCAGACCTAAATCTGGTCCAGCGCGTATTCGAGGTCCGCGATCAGATCGTCCGGATCCTCGATGCCGACCGAAAGACGCACCAGGTTGTCGGTGATGCCAACTTCAGCACGAACCTCCGGAGGCATCTCGAAGTGTGTCATCGTTGCCGGCTGCTCGATGAGGCTTTCAACTCCGCCAAGAGAGACCGCCAGGATAAAGATATCGGTTGCTTGGAGCAGCCGAACCGTGCCGTCAAGGTCAGTCTTCGCCTTGAACGAGACCATTCCGCCAAACCCAGTCATCTGCTTCAGGGCGAGATCGTGATGCGGGTGCTCCGGCAGACCGGGGTACATCACTTCCTCCACCTTCGGATGATTCTGCAGGTACTTGGCGATCTTCATCGCGCCGACTTCATGCTGCTTCATGCGCACGGCGAAGGTCTTGATGCCTCGCTGCGCCAGGAAACAGTCGAACGGAGAAGGTGTTGGGCCGATCGCATTTTGCAGCGACTTGAGCTGCTCGTGCAGATCGTCGTCGTTCACCATAATGCCGCCCATGATCACGTCCGAGTGGCCGTTGACGTACTTCGTAAGCGAGTGCATCGTGATGTCGATGCCGTAGTCGAGCGGCTTCTGGAAGTAAGGCGTTGCAAAAGTATTGTCGATCACTGAGAGCAGGTTGTGCTTCTTGGAGAGACGCGCGATCATCTCCATATCGACCAGGTTGAGCAGCGGGTTGGTGGGCGACTCAAACCAGATCATCTTCGTGTTCGGCTTAATCGCTGCGGCGACGTCAGCTTCGTCATACATGTTGATGAAGCTGAACGTGATGCCTCGCCTGGCTACGACGTCGGTCAGGTAGCGGTAGGTGCCGCCGTAGATGTCGTCGCCAGTCACGATGTGGTCGCCGGCCTCCAGCAGGTTCATGATGCTGTCGACTGCTGCCATACCGCTGGAGTAGACGAGCCCGTGTTTCGCGTTCTCCAGCATGGCGAGGGTCGCCTGAAGCGAACTGCGTGTGGGGTTGTCGGTCCGGGTGTAGTCATATTCATAGACTCCCGGTTCGGAATGGGCGAACGTGCTGGCCTGGACAATCGGCGGAATGACCGATCCATGTCCCGGCTGCGGTCGCGTCCCTGTGTAGACGACGAGCGTGTCGGTGCTTTTTGGTTTTTTACTCACGGGCTTAGAAGAACTCCATGCAGATGACAGGCTTCGATCCGAAGAATCGAGTCGCCTGGTCGAGTCCCGCCGCGCTGCGGACTCTGATGACTCCCAGGTCTGCCAAGTTGGCCAAGCTGGGCGAACCCATGACCGCCTGTGACAGGCTCCTCATGTCAATCTCAAAGTCTGGCTCACCCCCGGGTTCGACTGCAGCACCTTCTGGGCCTGTTGTCACCCTGAATGAGCCGTGATTGCTCGGAATGACGTCATCGGTGACGCCTATCGTGAAGTCGAAGTCTGCTTCTTTAGGTGCAATGGCCTTGAGGCATTCCGGCACGTTGATGACTCGGAACATGGTCGGCTCGTCCATCTCCACCTTAATTCCCTGGTTGAGATAGTTGGCCAGGAACGGGCTGTTGGGAGGCTCGCACCAGGTCACGTTGGACTGATTCGAGCAGAGGCTTTTAATGCCAGCCATGACGCTGCGATAACCCCGCGCGGTCGACCAGCCCATCTCTTTGACCTTGATGTCCTTCCAAAACTCCTCCGTGAAGGTTGACCAGAAGTAGCCTTCAACCGGGTCGCCGACAGCATAGATGGTCTGCTGCTTGCCAAGCCTTCGCTTCCAGTCCTTGTCGTCTCGTTGATGCGAGCCTGAGAACTGCCTGATCATCGCGTCGTAGGCAGTGGCGAGCTGGATCGCGTCTTCCGGCTTGATCTGGCGGAGTGGGAGCGCTGCGTTGATGTCGGGAAGACGGTGGGTGGGAGCCTTGAACTGCCATCGCCAGCCGCAGGTCTCGTAGCCGAATTTCCGGTAGTACGACTCTTTGAATGCGTAGAGGGCTGAGATCAGCGTGCCCTGGCCGTGCATGTACCGGATCGTCTCTTCCATGAGAACAGTGGCAGCGCCGGATCTTCTTGCCTCAACCAGTGTTGCTACGCCTCCGATGCCACCGCAAGGCAGGTCCACATCGCCCCGAGCCATCTGGTAGTCGATGATCTGGCAGACGCTGACGACCTTGCCGTCAT
>JALGYA010000019.1 GCA_029824475.1 Fimbriimonadia bacterium
GGAGGTGCCGGCAACTCCAGCGATGGTGAAGACCTGGCCGCCTGGCAGAGCCACACCTGTTACGGCATGCTTGGTCGCAGCCACCAGGTACTCGGTTCCCTGAATCTGGACGGCATCGATGTCAGCGACGGTCGTCAGGCCGCTAGAGACGAGAGTGCTCACGATCGGAGATCCGAGCGGATCTGAGATCATGCGAATCCTGCTGGTGCCCGCATCACTGACATAGAGATTGCCAAGCGAGTCGACTGTGATGCCGTCCGGCTTGTCGAACGTGGCGGCCGCACCGGGGCCATCAGCGGAGCCGGCAGCGCCGGTTCCGGCAATGACGGTTCGTCCACCCGAGGTCATGCTGGTGAGGGAGATGACGTTTCCGCCATTCTCAGCTGCAGCCAGGAAGTCTGTTCCTGGGATGACCGCAACGCCAGCTGGGCCATTGAAGCCTGTTGCGAGCTGGGCGCTCGCTCCGCCAACCATCTTGTGAACCTGGCCGCTCGTCTTGCCGCTGAAGTAGACGTTTCCGTCAGAATCTGTATCCACGCCGTAGGGACGTGTGGGAGTCAAAGGAGTTGAGACCTCGGTGTCGGAGGAGTAATCAGTTCCGAGCGCTCCCAAATTTGCGAAGTCAGATAGAACGACTCGGAACGAGCCGTTGGCTCCGATGGGCTCCGATGTGTTGTTGGTGAGAGTGACCTCAATCCCGCGCCGAGTCAACTCACCCACGTCATCGAGAACCCTGGACGACGAAACGCCAACGGCGTTTCCAGTGAACATAGCGCGGGACCCGGCGTTGTCAAGCGGTGTGACCGTCACGGCCCCTGAGCCCAGATCAACACGGATCTTGGCGGTGCCGACGGCTTCACGAGTGCCCCCCGTGTCACCGCCTCCTCCAGTTGAGACAGTGGATACGGCTCCGCCGCATCCAGCCGCAAAAATGGCAGCACCAGCTGCCCACAACATCGTTCTTGAAAACACCTCTTTCAGACCTCTCGTCAACCACTATAACAAATCCTTGCGAATGAAGGTGCAGAACAAATAAAAAGCCCGCAGGAAATTCCCTGCGGGCTCTTTTCTGCCTGGCTAAGCCTTTAAAGTGGATTAACCCAGATGTTCCGGAACCGAATTATATTACTGTGATCCTGCAGATAAATCGGACCTGCACCGGGGGACTCACCCTCGTCCGCGGCAACCGTGTTCCGTGGAATCTCGACATCCTTATGGATGCGCGTCCCGTTGTGGTAGACCGTCATCTTGGCGTGCGTCACCTTCTTGTCTCCGTCCCATTTGGGAGCGGTGAAGATGATGTCGTAGCTCTGCCACTCGCCGGCTGGGCGGGCCATTGCATAGTCAGGGGCCTTGATGCTATAAATGCCGCCTGCCTCGTTGTGAGCCGGGCCACGGGGATAGGAGTTCAAAATCTGAACCTCATACCGGCCCATCAAGTAGACGCCGCTGTTTCCGTTGTCCTGTCCTTCGCCTCCGTTGTCACGGGTGTTGAACTCCAGGTGCAGATGGCAGTCTTGGTACTTGGCCTTGGAGTCGATGCTGCCGGTGCCAGGCTCGATCACCATCGCGCCATCCTGCCACTTCCAGCCGATCGGACCACCCGTATCAGTGTTGACCCAGTTCGCCAGATCAGCTTCCCCACCTAGCAGAACATCCGCCCCTTCCGGGGCAGTCTCCCACTGGACTCCCATGTCTTTGATGTTGATATTGCGCCACTGAACAGTCATCGGCGGATCGGGGTTCCGGCCGCCGATTCCGTGCACCTGCAGGCCAATGAAGCCCTTCCGGGTCATGCCATCACGCAGAGCAGCTGCAGGAACACCATTGATCCAAGTTCGAATCTGATCGCCGATCGCGATTATGCGATACCGGTTCCACTCTCCCTGCTTGAAGGCTTTCCTCGCAGGCTCGTTGTGCTCAAGATTGTTCAGCCAGCCCCGTCTTCCCTCTTCATATATCCCGGCAGACCAGGAGCGATCAGAAGGGTCGATCTCAACCTGGTACCCATGCACTTGACCGTTGTTGTAGCCCTTGACAGACTGCGAACGAATCTGAATGCCTGAGTTGAGCTTGGGGTGGACCTTGAACTCTAAGCTGAGGTCAAAGTCTCCGTACTCTTTGTCGGTGCAGAGGAAGCTGTTGGGAGTGCCAGGAACTGCCGTTCCAACGATCACTCCATCCACAACTTCATACTTTGCCTTGCCGCCCTTTTGATGCCAGCCGTTCAGGGTTTTGCCATCAAAGAGCGCCACATGCTGCGGCGCAGCCGGAGCGAGCGCCATAGCTGCAATCGCTGCAGTAATCATCTTTCTTCTTTTCTCCTAGAAATCGTCACACCATCGATAGGCGTTGATCAGTTTAATCTCGCCAGCCTTGCCGCCTTGGCTCTTTCCGTGCTCCATTCCCATGATGCCGGTGAAGCCCTTGCGGTGGACATGCTTGAAAATGCTGCGGTAGTTTATCTCGCCCGTGAGCGGCTCTTGCCGTCCGGGGTTGTCACCCATCTGGAAGTAGGCGATCTCGCTCCAAGACTTGTTGATGTTGGGAATCAAGTTCCCTTCTTCAATCTGCTGGTGATACAGATCATCCAGGATTTTGCAGCTCGGGCTTGCGACACCCTTGCAGATCAAGTTCGCCTGCGGAATCCGCTTAAGGAATTGAAACGCGTGATTTGCGAATGAGTTGAGCGGCTCCAGAACCATCGTCAGCCCGCCTCGCTCCATAACACTCGCCATCACCTTGAGGGCCTCAATGCAGTTGGCCATCTGATAGTCATATTCGAGGCCGTCATTCAACCTGCCCGGCACGACCGTGCACCACTTGGCGTTCACACGCTTCGCGACTTCAACCGCCTCGTGAGCGATCTTGCGGAATTCAGGCGCCTTGCTGGGATTGTAATCCACGTACTTCGTCGTGCCGAAATCAGCATCTGCCACGAAGACACCCATCTCGATGTCGAGCTCGGTCATCGCCTTGGCAAGGCGCTCCTGCAGAGCGATCTCCTTGCCCATCATGCCGTTGTCCTCCCAGGCTCGGAATCCAACGTCGGCCGCAAACTTGAGCTGGTCAACGAGGTCCTCCCCACCGTGGTTTCCAAACATCCCAAAGTGGGGTGCGTACTTCAGCTTGAACGGCTCGCCCATAATCGGCTTGTCCATTTCTAGAATCTCCTTAGAATCGAGGCTGGCAGAATGGAGGAGGCCACCCCCAAGGGCGGCCCCACCAGCCTTCAAAACGTCGCGTCGGCTTACGCTTTTAGGCATATTCAGTTCTCCTTACACGAACTGTGTGATTCCCGGGATCGCGACTTCAGCAACGGCTCGGTCGCCGAACTGAAGATTGCTCGGGAAGAGCTCCTCTTCGGAGTTGATCGCCATATCCCAGGTGATCTCCTTGCCCGTGTAAGCTGCCATGCGTCCCATGATCGCTGCCATCGTGGCGTGTGCCACGTTGACGCCTTCGTTGACCTGGTTGCCGCTGCGGATCGCATTGATCAGGTCGCGGTGCTCCAGAACGTAAGGGTTCTCGCGCTTGCCAACGAACTTCCAGACGTCGTCGCCATAGATGTTTGTTGAGCAGTTGGAGGTGCCCTTTGAGCCGGTCACATGCTCTGACACGCGGCTCGCAGTCCCGTCCATCTGTCGGCACATGCTGTGATGCACCATCTCATTTTCAAATGTGTACTGGATTGCGAAGTGGTCATAAATGTGACCGTAGGCAGGATCGGTTCGCTTTTGGCGACCGCCCATACCGTACGCCTTGACCGGATGGCCCTGCATCACCCAGTTGGCGATGTCGAGCTGGTGCACGTGCTGCTCAGTGATGTGATCACCGGACAGGTACGTGTAGTAGAGCCAGTTTCGAACCTGATACTCGACGTCAGACCATTCTGGCTTGCGTGCCTTGTGCCACAACTCACCACCGTTCCACCAGGTTCGCATCGATCGGATATCACCGATCTGGCCGTCATGGATTCGCTCGATGACAGCTCTGTAGCCTCGGTCGTGTCGTCGCTGCGTACCAGCGACAATGGAAAGTCCCTTCATGTCAGCCTTGTGGCTGGATTCCAGGATGCTGCGAATGCCGGGCGCATCCACGGCGACCGGCTTCTCCATAAAGACATGCTTGCCTGCGTTGATCGCTTCCGCGAGGATCTGAGGTCGGAATGCCGGAGGCGTCCCGATGATGACGTAGTCAGCGTCAGAAGCAATGACCTTCTTATAGGCATCCCAGCCGACATGGGCTGAATCGTCGGTCACCTTGTAGGAGTCCTTCAGAACCGCTTTAAGGTTGTTTCGTGAGCTGGTCAGGCGATCCTCAAAAAGGTCACCCATGGCAATGACGCTCACACCCTTTGTCGATCGAAAGGCATCCACAGCGGCGCCCGTTCCACGGCCGCCACAGCCGATCAGGCCGACTTTGATCGAGTCAGAACTCTGGGTATTTGCGAAAAGCCGAGGACTGGCCAGGACAGCACCTGCTGCCGCTGAACCGGCGATAAAATCTCGGCGCGAAAGTGCTCGTCTGTCACTCATGGAACGAGACTACCTCAGCCCTCACAGACAATGCGAATGCCGATGAAAGAACCGTCTGCCATCCACCACTGCGACTTGGGGATCTGAGGGTCGGAGTCCTGCCATTCCCACTCGTATTCGCCCTTCCAGCTGGCGCTGCACTCTTCAGGTTCTGACATGTAGTGCCCGCCTTTGATGATCATCTCGCCCTCAGCGGGCTTGGCCCACTCGGCTGCGTTGCCGTACATGTCGTAAAAGCCCCAGGCGTTCGGCTTCTTCTTCTTGACTTCCTGGGTCTGGTCGTCAGCGTTGTCCCAGTGCCAGGCGTAGTCGTCGATGCTGCCCTCAGGCTGGTCGCCGCCGCCGGCCTTGGCGACGTACTCCCATTCAGCAACCGTGGGAAGCCGGTACTTGCGCCCAGTCTTTTCGCTCAGCCACTTGCAGAACTCTGCTGCCGCATGCGAATGGATGTGGATCGCCGGAAAGTTGTTGTGCCCCCAGCCCAGATCTGGCGGGATGTACGGCTTGCTCGGTCTTGACTCTGCGTCCACGCCTTTAGCCCTTTCCGCTGGAGTCAGGTCGAGGCGGTAGGCAAAGACGTCGTAGAGATTCCAAAGAACCTCGGTCTCCGACATCCACATAGCCTTGATTTCGACTTCCTTTCCGTTCACAACCGTCTTTCCAGCAGGAACCGGCAGCATCTTGAAGTCGGCCAAAGACCACTCAAGCTTCTGCACGAATGGCTCTGGCTCGGCCAGCTCTTGGGCAACTTGAGAGGAGAGGACAACCTTGATGCCGGAGGCCAGCGTCATGTCGGCAGTCTCCTCAAGGGACTCGCAGAATGCCCCGAGTGTCGCTTTCGGCGTGACCTCTTGATCTACGCCATTGAAGCTTACGGTCACAGGTCTTCCAAGATCGACGGTTTTGTCGCTCAGCCAGACCACCGCCTCTTCATGCCCTTCAGATTCGACTTTCACAGTCTGGCCATCCACAACCGCACTGATTGTCGCACCCGAAACCGGTGCCGGTGTCTGAAGCCAATAGAATCTCTGAAGCACATCATCGGTCTGCTTCCAGATCAGCTTCTTCGGCCAGGCTGTGCGCCTCTGAGGCACCATGTCGGCAGCCTTGTCTCGGTCAGGCAGAACGCCGTGCGTCAGGCCCGGTTTGAACTCGCGCGTGTTGTCAAAGCCGCCGTGCTCTGCACGGAGGCCGTCAACGAGCTTCTCGAACGCAGTGCATCGATCCATGCGGCCGTATGCCGTGTCCTTCTCGCCGATCATGTACGTAAACCGAATGTTCATCAAGTTGATCGCTTCGGTTTCGCCATCAGCGGGGGCCGCCGCGGAGCTGTGAACAGCAGCGAATCGCCAAGGCATCTTGGGGCCGATTACAAACGCGCCATAGCCGCCGTGTGAGTAGCCCATGATCGAAACCTTGTCAGGATTGACATCGCGGAAGATGATCAGCTGCTTGACGAGGTTGTCCACCAGGGGGCAGATTGCGTCGTCATAGAAGCCGTTCCAAGTGTCGTTGGGTGCTCTCAAAGATACATAGAGGTAGCCGCCCGCTTCTGGGTGCTCGTTGTAGCGCTGGAAAAACGCCTTGTAGCCGCGATCGTGAACCGCCTTCGGCACAGAGCCGCCACCGTGCATGGCGATGTAGAGACCCCAGCCGTCGGCAGGCTTTTCGCCAACTTCTCGTACAAGGTACGGGCTCTCGCGATCAGGAGCGGACACTTTGTTCTCATCCAGATTCCGCTTCATCCGCATGTTGCGGGGTGACTTCTTGAAAGCTTCCCAGGCTGCAGCTTTTGCTTCATCAGTGAGGGCAACGTGAGCCAGTGCCTCGGCTGCACCCTCTGACTTGCCAGCGTCGAAGCCGAACCGGTCTTCGATGAGGCCGCTGATATCGGCGTCGGTGAGTCTTGACTCGCCGAGAGTGATCCGGACCACCGTGTCCTTATCAGCTTCAACAGTCGCCAGCGCTGTCCCGGTCTTTTCACCGTCTGAAGCTGTGATCAGCACTGTCTTACTGCCGGGAATCTCGAATGAGAGGTGGAAGTTGATGTCAGATGTCGGACCAAAGCTCTCGCCTGACCAGTTGGTCTGCGGATCGCCCAGGTCCTGGACGATGACATCGGAGACCTTCTTTTGGCCGTCAAGCCGAACATTGACCATAAGGCGCGTCTTTGCCGGCTTTTTGGGGCCGGCGTATCGAGCAGTCACGTCAATGGCATTGACAGTCGGCTGATTGCCCCAGGCAGACGGGAAGACCGTGCCGGTCTCTCGATAGGTAACGGCATAGATCGCGTTGTATTTTGAGCCTTCGATCGCATTGGCGGCCTCGCCTGCAAACCAGGCGTGGTTCAGGCCTTTCGCATCAGGTTCCGCGGCGCCAACGAAGTGCCATCGTCCGCCATCCCAAACCTCCGTCCACGTGTGATTGCCGCCTCGTCCGGGCCAGCTGGGGATGCCGGCGATCCTGGCTGGAACTCCAACTGCTCGACACAGATCGGAGAGCATGATTGAGAGTCCCGTACAGGTCGCCATGCTCTGCTCCAGGGTCTGCTTTGGACTCTGATCTGGGCGCAGTCGTTTGGTGTTGTAGTGGACTCCGGTGTCCTTGAACACTGTTGAATTCAGAATAAGGGCCGCCTCACCGGGCGTCTCGGCATCCTTGACCAAGTCAAAGTACTTCTCGTAGAAATCTCGTCGCCAGGGATCGCGGTCTTCAGTTGAGTTAACGTGCGGAAGAATGGCGTCGAGGAAGACGTCGGTCGGAATGTCCTTGCCCCACTTGACCCTGTCCATCACCTCATAGGCGAGGTCGACGTTCTCGACGAGCTGCGCCGTCGGCAGGCTTCTGAGATCACGGAGAGGCATGTGTTGCAGGAGGTAGGCGTAGCCCTCCCGATGCTGCTCTTTCGCACCTTCGAGCATCGTGACCCACTCGGCCCGGCGTTCAGGAATGCGGTTGAGCGAAGTGTCCACTTCGCCGCTCCACCAGGAGTCATCAAAAGTGCCCGGTGAGCCGAGCAGGATCATTGCGGAGATTAGTGCTGAAGTCACCATCAGTTTGTCGCCTCCGGATTGGCGTTCTTGGTTTTATGATACATGGCTGATTATCCGCCAGACGGGACGAGAGTCAATCGCCGGATGTTCACAGGCTTCCACCTGCCTTTGGCTGGCACCAGGCTGAAAGTGATCTTTCCAGGGCCGCTGATCGCAATCCTTCCCAGATCCTGTTCTCTGAACACACCGTAATCACCGGTCGATTTGAACTTGCATTCGTGGTTCATTCCCGACCATTTGAGGTTTGCAAAGGTGTCTGCTGGGCCACCAGCTTCTGCCATGACGCTAAACTCACCGGCCCGGAATACGTTCACGCTCCATTCGACAGAATCGTCTTCGTTTGTCCAGAATCCGATGTTATCGCGGCCGTTCTTCTCTTCAACTGTGACGCTTGATCCGTTCATCTCTGCATCAGCAGGCTCCAGGACGATGATCCCGCCAGGCTGCTGTTTGACATAGGTCGGTTCCACAACGGGGTCGCCTTCAATCTCGACGATGATCGTGCTCGAAATCTCGGAATCCTGAAGGCTGCTGAGAAAGATCACGACTCCCTCTTCGCTGCTCCGAATCTCGTGCCGCCGGTTCGGCACCGCCAAACTCCGCGCCTGGAGTGGCGTATTGCTCAGGCCAGGCAGCAGGATTTCGCCGTTCTCTGGCCAGTCGAATACGTGAACATAGAGCCGCGTGACTTCGTCACTGAGCTTCTTTGTGGTCACGCGACCCCAATCAAGCTTTTTGAATGGGCTGGCAGACGTGCCGTAGATCGACTCCCCGTTCCGATCCATCCAGTCGCCGATCTCTCCTAGTCTTTCAACTGACGCCTCAGGAAACTCGCCGAGCCTGGTCGGCCCTATATTTAGGAGGTAGTTGCCACCCTTGCTGGCGATGTCGATAAGGTTGTGAACAAGCGTCTTTGTTGACTTCCAATTCGTGTCGTACGACTTGAAACCCCATGTGTCGTTCATCGTCATGCAGGTCTCCCAGTCGCGGCCTTTGATGCCTGTGGCAGGAATGTGCTGCTCAGGAGTGTCCGTATCGCCTTTGTACGTGCCGAGCCGGTTGTTGACGATGATGCCCGGCTGCAGTCTGATCTGCGGGAAAAGTTCGTCGGCCATCTCCTTGGTCATTCCTACAGGCGTGTCCCACCACAGAACGGCGATGTCGCCGTAATTGGTGAGGATCTCTTTGACCTGAGGGACGGCGATGCTTTTGACGTACTCCATCATGTCGCCGTCCTGCGCCGGATCCCAGCCGCCTGCTCCGGCCTTCGCGCCGCCAGGGTGATTCCAGTCCTGAGCCTGACTGTAATAGAAGCCGAGCTTCATGCCGTGCTTGCGGCAGGCTTCGGCCAGCGGCTTGAGCAGATCCTTGCCATAGGGTGTCGCGTCAACGATGTCCCAGTCTGTGACCTTGCTGTCAAACAGCGCGAAGCCGTCGTGATGCTTGCTGGTGATCACGATGTACTTCATCCCCGCGTCTTTGGCCATCCGTACCCAAGCATCTGGGTCGTAGTTGACTGGATTGAATTCGCTGGCGTATGCCTTGTACTCAGCAACAGGGATCTTTCCGCGCAGCATGATCCACTCGCCGATGCCGCCAACCTGCCTGTCTTTGTAAGTGCCGGCGGGCACTGAGTAAACACCCCAGTGGATGAACATCCCGAATCGTGCCTCGCGCCACCAGCCCATCCGCTCATCGCGCTGAGCTTTGGTCTCATTGGCGTAAGGATTGGCCGGTTGGGCCTGCTGGTTCATGGCTATTCCTGCTGCCGCTGCGATCATGCTGAGCATGGCGGGATTGTACTGCGAGTTAGCCCGTCAGTCGCGCACCAGAATTGAGCGCCGTCACAAGGGGAGTGTCATCTTCACCTGGGACAATCACACCGAGACGTTCAAAGCCGTCGAGCTTCGCTGCTCTCTCACCCACCAACTCATCATCGGACTCCAACCAAGCGTGGAGCTCGATATCTCCGCCTACGCTCTTCGCTCCGATGACAATTCCGGCTGAGATCCCTGAACCGGACAGAATCATCCAGCCTGCCAAGGACCGTGCGAGGCACTCCGCGCCATTGATTCGGTATTCAATCCTGCGGACAGCGTGCCCAACGTGAACAGTGGAGCTCCGAAGTCGAACTTTGTGCGCGGCAGCCCATTCGATGGCGTCTGATGCCGTGCCCTGCTCCAGCAGCGCCTGCGCCCGGCGGGCCAGACGCAAAGCGACGATCGTAGTGACCAGACTGTTTAGATTGAATCGGACAGGCATGAACTCTAAGTCATCTCAATGACAAGCCCGGCGTCCATGAGACTGCGGACGAGGTCCGCCATGTCCGCGAAGAGAGTCTCGTCATCAACGTCATAGAGACCCGCCAATTTTGAAGCTCCATCAGCAACACTCCCGTGATCCCTGATTTCAGTCATCAGGGCGTATCCAGGGCTGTTCAGCTGCCAGCAGATCTCTGACTTGGCATCAATCACGACAGCCTCAGCACCGACAGCCTGGACCATAATTCCCGGCGCAAGCCCCAGTTTTTTGGGGAATACGTCTGACAACTTTGCCAGTTTCATTAGAAAACTGATTAAACCACCTATTTTTACTTCGGATACAGGTCAAAATCTCTCTGTTGTCTTGACGTTTGTCAAGGAGGAAAGTCGGGTCGTGCCTCATGGGAGCTGACCTGGACCAGCAATCATGAACAGAACAACAATCAGGATGGGAGTTTCTGTCTCCGCAATGGCCCTCGCGGGCGCCGCTCTGGCACAGGCCTTTACGGCTGGAGGCCTCTCAGTCGTACGTGTCGGTGACGGCACTGCTGGCTCAGTTTCGGCAAACGGAAGCGCAGTCTCAATTCTTCAGTATCTTCGCAGCGGCACGGGCCAGACAGGCTCCACCTCTGCCACTTTTGCCACGGCAGGCACATCAGCTCTGACGATGGACGGGCTCGTAACAGACCAGGGTGCTCTCACTCGGTCTCCGAACGGACTGTTCCTTGCTCTCGCAGGATATGCAGGCGTTCACACGAGCGCGCTCTCCGCGTCCAACTCGGGTGACATCAGCCGCAAGGCCGCTGTCGTGCTCTTCAACGGCACATCCGATGCCACGACTACTGCCAACAACATCTACACAAAGGGCAGCATTCGCTCTGCAAGCACCACAACAGGTTCGCAGCTCTGGCTGACCGGTGCGGCTAACTCCAATGCTGGTGACGGTGTGCGCTACGCAGCGGTTGGAAGTGTTGACACTTCTGACAATCTGCACAGCGGACAGCCTGATGACAGCGGTGTTGGAGGCATCCACAACGGAAACCTGATGTTCACGTTCAACGATAACAACGTGACTGGCGGCTTCCGTGGCTACGTCGGCCTGCCGACAACTACTGGCACCTCCCCGACGGATCTCGCATCGCTTGGAAAGGAATCCGGAGCCCAAGGCTTCTGCTTCTCTGACGGCGGCAACGTTCTCTACATCGCAAACGATGGCAGTGGAAGCGGCGCAGTCGGCATCAACCGATACGATCTGAGCGGAGGCACTTACGTCTTCACTCGAACGATCACTTCAGCTGGTGCTGTTTCAGGTCTGACATGCGACGGTGTTGCTCTCTACGCAACGACAACCGGCGTGACAGGCAACAGCCTGGTCGGTCTCATTGACGACGGCACCACGACACCTGCTGTGACAACGCTCGCAACAGCTGGTTCAGACGAAGGTCTTCGAGGCGTTTCGCTCTCACCGGCGGCATCGTTCATGGGCAACAGCTACAGCGCATCCGGCGTGAACTCAACACGAGTTGCACTGCGATCCCTCTCCGGGTTCAATCGAGTCGCTCGAGTTGGCCGAACAACCCTGCTCTCCGGCTCCTCCCCAGGAGCTCACCGAGTCTGGGCTGACATTCAGTCCGTGACCTACAACGGTCACCTTCACGACGGCGTGAAGAGCCAGGGCGGCGGAAGCGGCGACACGTTCCTGCTGCGCAGCCAGCCACGAGTTGGATTCCTCGGCGTTGACATTCAGGTCATCAAAGTGAACGACGACGGCAGCGGTTCAACCCCTGGCGCAGTTGTTTCGCTGGCAGACGGCTTCAGCCCTGTCAACATGGCAGTCGATGCTTCTGGCGCAGTCTCAGTTCTCGCAACTGATGGCTCCGGCAACGCTGTTATTCAGCAGTTCACGGCAGCTCTTGCAGCTGGCACCCTGCTCGACAACACAAGCACTGGCGGCTACTCGAACGGCAGCTTCACCG
Organism: Fimbriimonadia bacterium; assembly: GCA_029824475.1. GTDB lineage: Bacteria > Armatimonadota > Fimbriimonadia > Fimbriimonadales > Fimbriimonadaceae > JALGXY01. The sequence continues at coordinate 11,829 of JALGYA010000019.1, forward strand.
CTGCTGACGTGACTTACCAGCCCGCAGGCGGAGGCGTTCGCGTTCTCTGGTCTTCCGCTGGTTCGATGAGCACGACGACATACACAGGACAGACTCAGGACGCAGCTACCGGCACAGTCGCAATCGCGGCCGCAGCTGGTGGACTCTCAGTCACGCCTGTTGACTTCGAGTACGACGCTCTTGGCACTCTTCGAGTTCTCAGCACAGGCTCAGGCGCAACACGCGCCCTGTTCCGAGTTGACAAGCTCATCGACGGCCACACCGGCGTCGACTTCCTCGGTGCAGCCTTCCGACGTGACGCAACAGGCATCGCGCCTTACGGCGGCACAACGGCAGCTGGCCTCTGGGCTTCCAGCCTCTCCGTAGACACGAACACACCGCTCGTCGGTCTCGTGGGTACAGATGGCGGAACGCTCGACAGCCCGACAGAGCTCCAGGCAGTTCCTGGCAGCGGTCGAGTCTGGGCACTGAGTGATTCGGCACACACACCGGTTCAGGCGAGTCTTCGCATGTTCCCGGGTACAAGCCCAGTCAACTAATCCCATCAAGGACCAGTAATAGAGCCGCTCGCTTCCACTGGGAAGCGGGCGGCTCTTGCTTTAAATGGAGAGGATGTCAGCGGTGAGTACAGGGAGATCCGCGAAACCGGATAGTCCACGCACATGCCAACACTTGAGTTCACTTGCCGCGGCGGAAGCCGCTTTAAGTTCTTGAGCCTGTTCGGCCTCATTCAGATTGGGGCGGTTTCGGCAGGCCTTCGTCATCATGAAGAGAGCTTCGGCGGGACCCACTCTGGTGGGACTAGCCGGACCGTCGTCCTCAAGGAAGACGATGCCTGCAACCGGCGCAGTAAGCGGACAGAATCCAGCAGGGGCGCCGAGCTTGGATGTCCGCTCATGCAGTGCCCTGGTCGACTCGACATCAAGTGATTCAGCAGAGTCTGGCCAGAGTCTGATCAGCCGGGGACCAGCATGAACAACCCAACCCGCTTCGGTCTTCTCCAAGGCGCTTGAGTCATCGGCCATGATCATGGAGCCAGCTGCACAGCAGGCCGCAGCCAAAGTTGACTTGCCCGCGCCCTGGCTGCCGGCAATGAGTATCGCCTCACCCTCGACAATAATCGCAGCTGCGTGAATGACCAGCATTCCTCTGCGACTCGCCGCGAAGGCGAGCACCGGGCCGGCCAGGGCTGCTTCTGCAGCCTGCACACTGAGGTCTTCGGCAAAGTGGCCGACAACGCGATCACCAGTTGAGGAGATCCAGAACTCGCGACCCGGAGACAGTCTCATGAGCGAGTCGCCGCTGGGGGATCTGTGCACCTCAAACGCGGGAGCGCCATCGATCTCCTGTTCAGTCGCCCTGAGCAGAGAGAGGCCTGCGGTCATGTCTGGTGGCAAAGCATCGTGGCTCAATGTCACCGATACCGCATGATCAGGAAGCTGAGGGCCGCGGAGGAAAAGCCCCTCCGTGACGCTGGCGTCAATTGAGAGGCCGAGTGCTCGCTGCATGATTGCTATGAGGAGAAGTCGTAGTCAGGGCGGAACATCCACGGATACATTCCGTCCCACCAAAACCGAAGTGGGAATCCTTTTTCATCGTAATGGCGGTACGGATCCATTGTTCGATCAGTTTCCCCAGGATGAATTACGGCACCAAAGGTATGGGATCGTACGGAACCGTCTGCCCGAACGATAGGGCCAGTCTTGCTGTAGATCCACATCGTGCCGAGGGTTCCAAAGAGCCCGCCACCCTGCGGGGCACCAGACTGCGCCGGAGCTCCAGGATTGTAGCGGCAGGGCCCACCCGTCTCAATAGGATAGAGGCAGACGAGGGCTGGATTCGTTCTTACGAATCCCCTCAAGTTAGCTCTGCCGAACGCTGGCCAGAAGAGCGGAAGCCGCGACGGCGACTCAATTCCTGTCGATGGGTAGGCGTGGAGGAGGCCGTTGTACGAGATCCCAGCTGGCATCGGCTGTAGGTTGGGATGAGGATCATAGCTGTCCAACGGGTCATGCGCCTCTATCCCCACTAACTGAATCATCGCCTGGGCTGAGAAATACGGCAGGACGGAGTTGGCCCAGTGGACCTGCTCGTTGGCAATCCTATCTGGCTGGTCGTGGACTCCGTCCTGTGGCCAACCGGACGGCCAAGCGACATAGTCCTTCCAAAGCCATTTACCTCCGGAAGGTCTGGCGTCGAAGGCGTAGCCGAGCGGACTGATGTCGTCACTGTCAGAGACGTAGAGCATCGTCGCCAGCGACAGCTGACGCACGTTGGATATAGATGCAGTCTTTTGCGCCGCGCGCTTTGCTGCTGAGAAGACCGGGAACAGAATCGCCGCCAGCACGGCGATGATCGCGATCACGACTAAGAGCTCAATTAACGTAAAAGCCCGAACATGGTGTCCATGTCCGGGCTTCTCCGCTCTATGGATTGGACCAACGCTGGTCATCTCATAGAATCGCATTGCTGATTTCTCAGCTGTTGAAAATCTCGCCGTCAACGTTTGTTGCGGATCCAGCACCTTTGACAGCCGTGCTGATGCAGCCAAGCTTCTTCAGCTCAGGCTTCTCGTAGGACAGCAGCTCAGCGGCTGTCTGGTCCAATTTCGTTTCCTCATTCTTCATCGACATCATCATGACCTCTCTTCGCATTGTGGCAAAACAACAGTGCAATCCACAACTTATCCGACCTGTTCCAGGCCCAAAAGCCACAAAACAGGTCAAATTCCGCTCATCACTTTCGTGAAAGCAATCTGATAATAGCAGAATTCTGGAAAAGCTTGGCCAAATCGAGCGGTGTGCGGCCCAATTGGTCCCGGGTCCTGGTATTTGCACCAGCATTCAAGAGCAGTTCGACGACCTTTGCCTTGCTCGAACTCACTGCCGTGATGAGGGCCGTCCGCTTGTCTTTCGGCACGAAATTGACGTTCGCCTTATTCTTCAGCAAGAATGACACTGTCTTTTCACGACCCTGTGCAGATGCAAAAATCAGCGCAGTTCGGCCCTTCTTGCTCAGTTGATCAACCTTTACTTTTTTGTCTTTCAGCAGAAGCGTTAGCGTTGCCGTATCTCCTGAGATCGCTGCGGAATGGAGCGGCTGGCGTCCGGCTTTGTCGAATGCCAAAATGTCTGCCTTCGCCTTAATCAATGCCGCAGCAGCCTTGGATTTCTTTCTGATCGCCGCCGCATGGAGAGGAGTCTGGCCAAACTCGCCGGGAGCGTTGATCGGCACTTTGAGCTTGACGAGCTCAGGGATGATCCCCTCAGCATCGCCGTAGGCGGCGCAGTAGATCGTAGTCCTGCCTTCGCGAGTCTTCAGCTTAACATCGGCTCCGAGTTCAATCAGCTTGCGGGCCGTTTTTTCGTGTCCATACTCCAAGGAGTAGTGCAGAGCAGTCGCCCCATATGAATCTGCTTTGTCGATTGCGGAGCCGCCCTTGACGATCCTCTCAACAGCGGCCGTGTCACCGCGCTTGGCAGCGGAGTAGAGCGAAGCGCTCTGGGCCGAGGCCATCTGCACACCGATGCAGGCGGTGAGCAAGATCGCGGCTGACTTAGGCAAGGGGCGAAGCATCATTCCAAGATACCGGACGTGTGGCAGCAGCCGACGGGAACGCTAGACCCAAGGATTTCCAAGAAAACCCTCGGCCTTTGCCTTCCGGAGCCCGATCAGCCAGGCGTTCAGCATCGCTGCCTTGTAAGCCGTGAACGAGTCGGCGGCTGGCAGATCCTGCGTAATGTCGTCAATTGCATCGCGGTCAATAAACCTCTCCAGCTCCGGATCGGGTGTCCAGTTGTTCACCAGGTCAGGGCTCGCAGCCTTCAGCATGGATGGGAGGGCGCTGCCAAGCGGAGTCTTCTTCCTTCTCAGGACTTCCTCTGGCACGAGGCCGGCCATCGACTTCCGGAGAATGTACTTATTGCTGAGAATCGGGAAGCCCTGGATCGAGATCACAAACTGCAGGATTCGCTCGTCGAGGAATGGATCGCGGGTTTCATAGGGGAGATAGTCGGCGAACCTGGGCGACCAGTCGTGATCCAACAGGGCGTCTTCCAGTGCTTTGCGTTCTGGCCATTCAGGCTCTGTCGGCGGGCCCCATGCGGCTGCAAACCTCTCGTTGGCATCGATCCGACGGGAGAAGTCTTCATTTAGCCAGCGCGGGGGATCATAAAGAGAGCTGGGTTTCGTTAGCCGAGACTTGATTCCCAGAGGGACCCGCCGCCTAGTCCACTCTTGGACTCTCCGAACCTGACCGAGCCGTGCCAGAGCCTGCCAAGGAGAGGGCGGATTGCAGCGCAGAATGCTGTCCGCCGAATAAGCGTTCAGACCGACCGGGCCGTGATCCGCCATCTTCTCTGCCATCGTCCAGGCTGGAGTGAAGACGGATGCCCGCATCAAGTTCGGGTCCCAGAATTGTGGCGCCATGACTGGGTGATCGTCACAGCCGATGATCTCGTGATCCGCACCGATGTGACCTGCCGCAATCTTCGCGAAGATATCTTCCTCATCCGGATGAACAGAGTCGAAATGCAGGGTGAACGCTTTGAGGCTCGAACCAGATTGTGCAGCCAGTGCCGCCACCGAAGTGGAATCTGAGCCGCCGCTCATCGCAATCGATGGATTCGCGCCTGCTCTCTCTTTAACACACTCGGAGAGTACTGATCGGAACGCCTCAAGCAGCTCATTTTCGCCAAGACGGGACAGCTCTGGGAGCTTGTACGGCAGCTCCCTCCATCTCTTAATGGAAGCCTTACCCTCTCTGAAGAGTAGTTCACACCCCGGGGGAACAGCTTTGATTTCCTTGAACGGAGTGGCCGACTTGTCGAGCCGGTAGACCATGTTAAAGAGGCAGAAGTCAGCGATCGCCTCTTCATCAAGTTCATCGGACACACCCGGCCAGCGAAGCATCGCCCCCAGCGAATTGCTGATGACCAGCCCATCCTGAGTCGACGAATAGTAGAGCGTCTCAGACCCAAAATAGTCTCGTCTGGCCGTCAACCCTCCTGCCGTGACGTGAACGGGCGACTCAAACTCTGATCCATCCTGCAGATCAAGCGAGGCGACGGCCAATCCCCAGCCGGCCTCAGTTTCCACACTCTGGCCGTCCGGGCCGCGCCGGGCCATTCCATTTGCGGCAGACACCAGTTGTGCTCGATCGACCGGCTTCCCATCCTTAGATCGATAAAAGAGGAAGCCTGACACGAGTTATTTGCCCACCACGAAGATGACTTGCGCCCCATATCTGCGGGCGAGCCGCTCATGACCAACGGGCCCCAACACGGAAAACGCCGTGGCGAGGCTGTCCGTGACCATTCCTCTCTCGGCGATCACAGTCGCCTGCACCCGGTCTGTCTTCGCCAGGGCAGTTCGAGGATCTACGACGTGAGACCACCTGCGACCCCCGATCTCGACGTACTGCTCCGAATCGCCTGACGTCGAAACAGCCTGATCCCAAATCGTGAGTTGTCTTCCTTCAGTGCCCCGAATCGTCAAAACCCAGCCAGCTCTGCCGGGTGGCGGTCCGGAAGCGGCGATATCGCCGCCCGCCTGGACCATCGCACTGCTGATGCCGTTCTTCGCCATTGCCTCCAGCGCCTCATCGCACGCGTATCCCTTGGCGATCCCGCCCAGATCGAGTTGCATCTCCTCTTTTTGAAGATCAACAGTCCGCGCCGCCCCATCAAGAACCATGTGCTGCCAGCCGGTTCGTCGGCGAGCGTCTTCAAGATCCTGCCACCCCGGCATCTCACCAGATCGCCGAGCAGCCCGCCAGAGCCAGATTGCCGGTGAGGCGGTCACATCGAATGCACCTCCTGTATCGCGAGACAAGCCGCGAGCATGCTTCAAAACCTTGAACAGGTCGGCGCTCACCTTCACCGGGCCACCTCCTGACTTGGCTGCCAGGAGGTTTAGCTCACTCTTGGGCCGGTAGTCGCTCATAATGTCCTCCAGTTCGGCGAACCGTCGGAATCCAGCCCGTGCAGCTCTTCTCGCCTGCTCCTCTTCAGGGGAGTAGAGAACGATGCGCACGCGAGTGCCCATATGCAGTTCGCTGTATTCGTACCGCTTGGGGGGATTCGTTCGTTTAACTGGAGTGGCCATGCCAGCCTTCGGCATGACCAGAGCAGCGCAGATGATTGTGACCATCGGATTTATTGCCCTCTCGACTATTATCGCATCCGAACCGGTGCAGACCGCAGAGCCAGAGCCATTCGTGCAGAAGCTTGAGTGGTCTTTGGCCGACTTCAAGATGCTGCCGGTTCCTGCTGGAAAGACGGTTGTCGACGGAAAGGAAGTCGAAATCAAGGCTATGTGGATGTCGGAGACTGAGGTTCTTTGGAACCTCTACGACGTCTTCGCCTACCGCCTCGACCTGACTCCAGCAGAAAGGGCTAAAGGCGTTGATGCAGAGTCAAGACCCAGCAAGCCCTACATTCCGCCAGATCTGGGCTGGGGGCACAACGACTTTCCGGCGATCCACATCCATTCGCATGCGGCTGCAGAGTTCTGCAAATGGCTGAGCGAGAAGACCGGACGCAAGTACCGGCTTCCCACCGTTGCTGAATGGGAGTACGTCGCCAAAGCTGGCGGCGGCGACCAGCCTGAGGGCAGCATCGACGATTACGCCTGGCACTGGGACAACGCAGACGACCAGACCCAAGAGGTCAAGAAGAAGAAGCCGAATGCCTGGGGCTTCTATGATATGTACGGCAACGCCGCAGAGTGGGCCAAACCGGCTGAGGGCGAGATGATCATCAAAGGCGGGCACTACATGTCAGAACCTGAAGAGTGCAGCGCCAGCTGGAAGGGCGAATACGAGTGGGAGTGGCAGGACTCCGACCCTCAGATCCCCAAGTCGCAGTGGTGGATGGCAGACGGTTCTTTCATCGGCATTCGCATTGTGTGCGAGGGCCCACTCGAATAGCGACACCATCCAAATAGAACAACGGCCTGGTCAGGATTCCCTAACCAGACCGTTCTGTTTTTGATCAGGCGTGAGCCTTTGTCATGGTCGTCGTCTTGGCCTTATTCGTCTTCGACCATCGCGTACTTCTCAGGATTCTTGTCGAATGCGTCGGGGCAGCCGCCGCAGCAGAAGTAGTAGCGAGTGCCCTCGTAGTCAGAATGACCGACAGCAGCATCCTCTGATGCGATTTCATTGCCCATGACCGGGCATTCGAGGTTGCCGTCTTCGTTTCGGTACGCAGCCAGCTCCATGCCCTCGGTCTCACCAGCAGGCTTTTCAACTACCGGGTCGGTGCCGGTCTCAGTGGAAGTGGCTTCTTCCTTTGGTGCACAGCCAAAGGCTGCGAAGACGGCAACTACGCCGAACAGAATTACAATTTTCTTCATTTGTCTTGTTTCCTCAACTCGGCCACGCCAGCGGCGCGACCCTCGGGAAGAGCCAGCTCGTTGAGGCTGACCAAGCCCATAGATGCCATCAGCATAGCCCATGAGACGCGCTGGAAGCGAATCGCTTCCGCCTCGTTGGCTTCTGCTTCGGCGAGAGCCTGGTGGGCTTCCAGCAGTTCAGCGAGTGTCGCCTTCCCTGCTTTGAATCTCACCTGCTCAATCTCATAGAATGCATTTGCGGCCTTAACTGCTCCCAATGCTGCATTTAAAGCTGTAGGAGAAGCATCCCATCTTGCCCAAGCCGCAGCCGTCTCGGCATTCGCGGCGAGCATTGCTCCCTGCACCTGCGCCTGGGCTGCGGACATTTCGGCAAGCTTCTGCCTCTTGCGGTTTTTTCGGCTCCCGCCATCCTCGAGAGTCCAGCTGAACACGAGACCAGCCTTGCCCGTCGGATCTAGCGAAGAGCCGCCAGCAGATCCTCCAGAGGACATCGCCATGAACGAAACATCTGGTCCAAGAGCCTTGCCGGCGTAGTCAGCCTCTGCTGAGCGCTGCTCCGCCAAGGCTCGCCAGAGAGAAATCTCCGGTCTGCTCAGGTTAGCTCCCGTGATCGCGGACGCCAAGTCCTTCGGAGCGATCAGGTCTGCTGTCCACGTTGTCAGCTCACGGGGAGCAGGAAGGCCAGCAGCGTGGGCAAGATGCGCTTCGGCCGCATCGTAATTGGCCTGCGTGACAGCGTCGTGCCGCCGGGCTGCTGCAAGCTCCGCCTCGGCTCTATACACGAAGGCCTCAGCTAGCTTTCCTGCTTTTACCAGGGCATGAGTGTCGGCCAGAGCCTGCTCGGCCCGATTGATCGCTGAGTTGCCATGAACCAGGTGCGCTGCCCTGAACTCAGCATCCGCGAAGGCTTCGCGAACCTCAAACACTGCCTGAACCTGTGCGGCTCTGAGCAGCTGCTCGGCGAACGCCATCTTGGCCCCACCTATCTGCGCGGAGAGCTTATCGCGCCCACTGGACCAGACCCGCCAACTGACCATCACGTTGGCGATGGCTGTATTCCCTACAGGCAGCCTCGCGTAGTTTCGCGGAGCTGTCATTGACGGGAAGATCATTGATCCTCCACCGCCAGCGGCATATCCATTTAGGGATATCTGCGGCTTGAAGGGTGACAACAAGCCACTCGCCTCAGCCTCTGCTGCCGCGATGCGAGCTTTGGCCTCCAGCACCAGAGGGTGCCGCTCCTTTGCCAACTCTTCAGCATCGGCGAGACTCAGGGTCTGGGCGGACCCGGCTGCTGCCAGGCCCACGATCAGGATTGCGCTAAGCGTTTTCATTTTCAGGCTCCTCCACGGGGGGAAGGTCGTTCGGGTCCACTTTGAGGACCTTGACTTGCAACCAGCGCACGAGGTCGTCGACCAGCGTGTGCATGATTGGAATGTCGAAGAGTGACAGGATCGTGCCGACGACCAGGCCGCCAACAATCACGGTACCGAGAGGCTGATAAGCATCGAGCCCGGACTTCGGATTGAAGCCGATCTGGGCCATGACGATGATCGTGATGATCGAAGTCATGAGGATCGGGCGCAACCTTTGAGGCGAGGCCTTAATAACCGCCTGGTTTCGAGGCATTCCGGAGTTGCGATACACGATTATCAGGTCGATCATGAGGATCGCCGTCACGATATCCATGCCGGTCAGGACAATCACACCCATGATCGACACAGTCGAGAAGGCGTGGTGCATCAGCCAGAGCATGAAGAACACACCACTCAGTTCGAGCGGCAGGCTGAACAGCATCTGCAGAGGCTGCAGGAAGCCGCCAAACTGCGAAACAAGCACCAGATACATCAGGATCAGCGCGATGCCAAGCCCGTAGAGCATGACCCGGAAGCTGTCCATCATCTGCGTCATATCGCCGCGAGCGTCGATGCCGTAGCCTTGAGGCCAGTTGAGCTGTGCCTGCGCCCGCATCTGCAGGTCCATGGTCACGTCCATGCTGGGGCGGCCATCCATTCGGTAGTAGCCGCCGAAGCTCAGGACCCGCCGGAACTGATCGTGTTCGATCAGGCTTGGGACCTTCTTCTCTTCGAAAGTGACCAGCTCACCGAGCGGAACCTGAGTGCCTCCCGGGGCTGTCACGAACATGCTGTCGAGATCTGAGATCTCGTCATGTGACTCGTCCTGAAAACGAACTCTCACCGAAGTGGGGCGCTTGCCAGGCACCCGGTAGAACTCCTGCGTCATGCCGCCATTGAGCCCGTAATAGGCCTGCTGAGCGATTGACGCGGGAGAGAGGCCGTGAGCCGCTGCCCTAGCCGAGTCCACATTAACCTGCAAAATCGGCTTGGTCATCTCCCAGCTGAGGAACGGCTGCGCGATATCGACCTTTCCGGTCTTGGTGTAGACCACGTCATTTTCAGCGATCTCCATGACCTCCTTTCCGAGCTTATTGAGGATCTCGAAGTCGTCGCCGTAGATCACGAGGGCGACTGGTGCGAGGGCAGTCGCCATCACATCGCTGCCC
>JALGYA010000206.1 GCA_029824475.1 Fimbriimonadia bacterium
CTACGACGCTGGCCACGACATCGAAGTGACCATCAGAAAATGGCATCTTTTCGGCTGCAGCAAGGTGATACCTGCCGTCCGGATCACGTTTGCGGGCTTCATCAATCAGAGCCTGTGTCGGATCGACCCCTTCTGCTTTCACGCCGTGCTCCGCTAGCATCCTCACAAACCGGCCCTCGCCGCAGCCCACATCTAGAACGTTGGATGGATTCAGATCAGCAATCCACTGCGGCAGCAGAGGATCGAGGACATCCCGCCGCAGCGAGTCCCCTGTCGCGAGATGCTCTATCCATGCATCCGCCGACTCAGTCCATCCATCTGACATAAGCGAGAAGTAAACCCCAACCGTGCGCTATGCTCAGGCCATGAGCGAGAAGCAGAGAGTCACGAACAGTGTCACAGGAATCGGAAAACAGCTTGAGAAAGCACTTGAAGGCCTGACTGACGCTGATGGTGACAAGAAGATCAACGACAACCTCATGTCAGCCTCAGAGACGATGGCTCACCTAGCAGAGTGCTGTGCAGCTTTTTGCACGACTGCAGCCGGAGGCACCCACGACTGGGGCACGTACGAGTCGGGCGAATCCACGCTCAGCGGAAATCTTGCGAATTGGAAGAAAGAGCGGGCCGCCGCAATGGCCGTTCTGGAGGCCTCAGATAACCCAGAGGACTTGGATCACGCGATGGACTACATGACAATCCATGACGCCTATCACGTCGGCCAGCTCTGCGCGTTGAGGCTCACGCTTGATCCCGACTGGGATGCACACGCAATCTACAGCTAGCCGGCGACGACGTCGTTTTCCTGCTCAAACGTGCCGTAGTAATACGGCGTGGCGGATTCAAATTCGCCCGCGCAAGTGTCGACCATTTTGAAGACCGGCTGAACCTTAACCTCTTCGATGATTCGCCTCGCTTCTTCCGTGAAGGCGAGGAACTCGCCTACCGTAATCGACTCAAGCCTCTTGAATAGGAATGGGCCAAGCCCGGCTCTGTATGCCTCGTTCCTGACTTCATCAATTGCCTGCTGATTGATGCTGCCCATGTGGTATTCCGGGATCGGGTCACTCGGGGTTGGGGCGTACCTCTCGCCCTCCGCTCGCCAATCCATGTAGTTGGCAAGGCCAAATACCGCATCCGACACAGCCCCATCGAGATTGGCCACCGTCGTCATGTCGTACTTGACATTCAGCTCACTGACAGCGTCAGTAATCCACTGATCAGCAGCAAGAAGAGACCGAATCGAATGGGACGGGAATCCGATCAGGAACGCGTCACGAACAACCTCTTCCAGCGATTCAGATTCGCCCGCTGTGATGCGGACACGCACGAGACGCTCCTCAACATCCATCAGGAGCCTCATCTTGTCGAGGAACCAGGAGTCAACCTTTGCAACGGCGTAAATCTCGTCATTGCTCATGCCCCGGCGGATCGCCTCCGCAACTCCCCAAAGCCGTTCATCGGTTGGGAACTGGAGAAGCTTCATCAGATCAGAGTCTGAGATTGCAGGCTCTTCGTGGGTGCCCTGCAGCCTGGAGTGCCGCAGATCCTTCTGTTTGACTTCAAGGCCGCGGATCGCCTTCATGAACGCAGCCTCAAAACTGCGGTCGATGGCCATGACTTCGCCCGTCGCCTTCATCTGGGTGCCGAGGCTGCGGTCGCCACCGCCGAATTTGTCGAAGGGCCAGCGGGGGATTTTGACTACACAGTAGTCCAGCGCAGGCTCAAAGCAGGCCTTCGTAGTCTTAGTGACCATGTTCTCGATCTCGTCGAGTGTTTTGCCGATCGCAATCTTTGCGGCAACACGGGCGATCGGGTAGCCCGTTGCTTTCGACGCCAATGCAGACGACCGTGAGACGCGAGGATTGACTTCGATGATGTAGTAGTCGAACGACTCAGGGTTGACCGCGAGCTGCACGTTGCAGCCGCCCTCGATCTTGAGGGCTGAGATGATCTTCAGTGAGGCCGTACGGAGTAGGTGGTACTCAACATCGCTGAGGGTCTGCGAGGGAGCGACGACGATCGAGTCGCCCGTGTGGACGCCCATCGGGTCGAAGTTCTCCATATTGCAGACGGTGATGACGCAGCCGTTCTTATCGCGCATCACCTCGTATTCGACTTCTTTCCAACCGAGCAGACTGCGCTCAATCATCAGCTGGGTCCGCATGGAGAGCTTGAGGCCCTTACGACCGATCTCGATCAGCTCTTCCTGAGTGTTCGCAATGCCGCCGCCTGTGCCGCCAAGCGTGTATGCCGGGCGAACGATGCAGGGGTATGGAACGATGTCGAGCAGGGCATGGAGCTCATCCTCGCTTTCGATGATCCAGCTCTCAGGCACCGGCTCCTTGATCGTCCGCATCAGGCCGCGGAACTCTTCCCTGTCCTCAGCCTTGCGGATCGCATCAAGCTGAGTGCCTAAAAGCGTGACGTTGTACTTTTCTAGGATTCCCCGCTCAGCAAGCTGGCTGGCGAGGTTGAGGCCTGTCTGACCACCCAACGTTGGCAGAAGTCCATCAGGGCGCTCACGAGCAATGACTCGTTCGCAAAATTCTGGGGTGAGCGGCTCGATGTAGACAGCGTCAGCCGTCTCTTCATCGGTCATGATCGTCGCCGGGTTGGAGTTGATGAGGACGACTTCGTAGCCTTCTTCTTTAAGGCTTTTGCAGGCCTGAGTTCCGGCATAGTCGAACTCAGCTGCCTGACCGATAATAATCGGTCCACTTCCGATGACGAGGATCTTTTTCACAGCGCTCAATAGGGGGCGAGCCCTGAAAGTTGATTATGCCCCAGAGATGGTGTGGTCCCGCAGGAATACCAGCGGAAGGGACTGGGCATCACGCACAATGTTGATGCCTTGAACAACGCGACACCTAAAACCCTAGGCCTCAAGCCCAGTTTCGGATTCGGAGACCGCCTTGGGCTGGCCGGCCCCGGCCACGTTGCGGCCTGCCGTCGCGGAGGGCTAGCGCCGATCTTTGCTCAGCAGTCAGTCCGCGAGTTGACCCGAACCGAGCGGACGATGGACGACGTGATGGTGGCAGCACGTTCTGCCGTGGACGCTTGTGCTTGGAAGGAAGCCTGGGGCGCAGACGGCGACCATCTCAAGACTCAAGCCGACGTCCAGATGATGGCCGACTGCGGATGCACGTTCTTCACGATTGATCCTTCAGAGCATGTGAACGACAAGGCAGACACTCTGGGCGGGGATGACCTGACACAGGCGGCACAGGAAGCTGTCACATTCGGCGCCTTTCGGTCTCTGGAGGAAGTTCGGGCCCTCTGGCTCGATCGCAAGCTTGATCTTGGAGAAGGCCTGGGAGCGGCAGGGTTTCAGGACGAAGAAGAACTCCTCAGAGCCTGCGCCAAGTACGGCAAAGCTGTCGCTTATACCGAAACCATGTCCAAGTGGATCGCAGAAGCGGCAACAGATTGGGAAATCGAAGTCTCCGTCGACGAAACCGAGACCCCCACATCACCAGCCGAGCACGCCTTCTTTGCCGGTGAGCTCAAGCGGCGCGGAGTCAAGATCGTCAGCCTTGCCCCCAGGTTCGTCGGCGACTTCGAAAAGGGGATCGACTACAGAGGAAGCCTAGAAGACTTCGAGCACGAACTCAAAAAGCATGTGGCCATCGCCAAACAGCTCGGTCCCTACAAGATCTCTGTTCATTCCGGATCTGACAAGTTTGCGGTCTATCCCATCATCGGACGCGTGTGCGGAGATCTTCTCCATGTGAAGACAGCAGGCACCAGCTATCTTGAGGCGCTTCGAGTGCCAGCGAGAAAGGCAGGTGGGCTCTTCCTGGAGATTGCCAAGTTCAGCCTCTCCAAGTTCGAGCGGGACTGCGCCACGTATCACATCTCCGGCTCCCTGGCCAACGTCGGCAATCTAGATCTCATGTCCCAGGAAGCCTTGGAGCGTCACCTGCTAGACGAGGACAACGGGCGGCAGATCATGCATGTCACTTACGGATCGGTCCTGACAGAAGGCCACGATTCGTATGGCAGACCGTTCAAAGAGAGCCTTCTCGATCTGCTCAAGGAGCACGACGAACTCCACACAGAATTGATCGAATCCCACCTCGGGCGGCATGTCGAACTGCTGGGAGCAGGATAACTCATGGGTCCCAAGACGTCTAATTACATGGAACCTGAGACGATCAGTCACAATTACGACCACAACTGAGGACAAAAAGAATGATTCTTGCAGCAGCAATCGCGATGATGGGCGCAGCAAACACAGCGCCAGCCACTACGACTGGAGCAGAGTGGCTCACCGACTACTCGAAGGCCATCAACCTCGCAGCGGACCAGAACAAGCTGATCCTGGCCGACTTCACAGGCAGCGACTGGTGCCATTGGTGCAAGGTCCTGGACGAAGAGGTCTTCTCCACCAATGAGTTCAAGAACTGGGCAGCCAAGAACGTCATTCTCCTTGAAGTTGACTTCCCCAACAACAAGAAGCAGTCTGACGCCCTAAAGAAGCAGAACAAGGATCTGGCCAAGAAATACAACATCGGAGGCTATCCCACAATCCTCTTCCTTAACGCAGCTGGTGAAAAAGTCGGCCGTTCTGGATACATGGAAGGCGGCGCAAAGAACTGGATTCGAAACGCCAGCAGCATCGTTGCAAAGGCTCAAGCAGCCCCGAAACCTGCTCCAAAGCCTGCCGGCAAAGGCTGGCCTGCCTACATCACCAAGAAGAAGCTCTACGCTGACAACGACTTCAGAGGCCTGAAGGCCCCGAAGATCGAAGCCGAAGAGTGGCTCCGAGGCAAAGCACCCAAACTGGGCGACAAGCTCATTCTCGTCGATTTCTGGGCAACCTGGTGTGGCCCCTGCCGCGCTGTCATGCCTGAAATGGACAAGTGGGCCAAAAAGTTCAAAGATGACCTCGTAATCGTGGGCATCAGCGATGAGCCGGCGAAAACTGTCACCGACTTCATGAAGCAGCCGGAATTCGATGTCAGCTACACAATGGCCATCGATTCGCAGAAGCGCATGAGCAAGAAGCTCGGCGTGAAAGGCATCCCGCACGTGATGATCATCAGCGCCGACGGCATCGTCCGCTGGCAGGGCTTCCCAGGCTCCGCTGAAGATAAACTCACAGAGGCCAAGCTCGAGAAGATGATCCACGCGAACAAGCTTCTCACCGCCAAGAAGTAAGCACCCTTCAGTCTCTTCAAGAAGACCCCATCCTCAGGGATCGGGGTCTTTTTTGTGCGTCATGTCTTGATTGGGTCTAGTGCATGTCGCCTTGACGCTGAAGCTA
>JALGYA010000020.1 GCA_029824475.1 Fimbriimonadia bacterium
ACATCACGCACCTCAAAATGGCGCACACAACCTCCGTGCAGCTCGACCTGATGGAGCGGTACCCGGAGCACGTCTACGCGCACTCTCAGGCCTCGCAGTATGAGTGGCTGGAAGAACAGCACCCACAGCTCCTAGAACGCGTCAAAAAAGCCGTCAAAAAGGGCCAGTGGGAAGCGGTTGGCTCCATGTGGGTCGAGGCGGACTGCAACCTCACCGGCTCAGAGGCTCTCGTCCGACAGTTCCTTTATGGCCGCAGGTGGTTCCAGCAGAAGCTGGGCGTCACCACGGACGACATGTGGCTGCCGGACGTCTTCGGATACTCCGCCGCGCTGCCGCAGATCCTCGATAAATTCGGCATCAAATACTTCCTGACTCAAAAGCTGAGCTGGAACCAGTACAACAAGATCCCGCACCACACTTTCTGGTGGGAGGGGATCGACGGCTCACGCGTCTGGACACACTTCCCGCCCGCCGACACCTACATCGCCAGCATGGACGCGAAGGAGATCACGGAATCGGTCAGCAAGTTCAAGGAGCACGGCCGCAGCGAGCACTCGATCATGCTCTACGGCTGGGGTGATGGGGGAGGCGGACCAACGGAATTCCACCTCGAAAGAGCCCGCAGGGCGAGAACTTCACCCTGCATGCCGGAGATCCGCAAGCGCAAGAAGGCGATCGACTTTTTCCAAGACGCGTACGAGGAGTCACACGATCTCTGCACGTGGAAGGGTGAGCTCTATTTCGAGCTTCACCGCGGCACATTCACATCTCAAGCAGCGACAAAGCAGGAAAACAGAATCTGCGAATTCCTGCTCCGCGACGCAGAACTCCTTTCCTGCTTTCGCGAGGACTACCCCGCCAAATATCCGGCCAAAGACCTCGAATCTGCATGGAAGCTCGTGCTGCTCAACCAGTTTCACGACATCATCCCGGGCTCCTCGGTCAAAGAGGTCTATGACGACGCAGCCCGTGACTACAGAAAGGTCCACAAGATGGTCGAGCCGATCATCCAGGACAGCCTCAAGCAGATCGGAAGCAAGCTCGACACAACCGGGATGGACCACCCGGTCGTGCTGTTCCATAACTCGGTTCTGCCCAGCCAGGCTGAGATCGAATGGACGGGTGACGAGCCGCCAAAATCTCTCCTCGCTCCAGAGGAGATTCTCCCGGTCCAGCTCGTAGAGCAGGACGGCAAAAAGAGACTGATCTTCGAGACGCCGAACGCGGCCCTTGGCGCTCCCTGTGTGGCTGATCTCAGCGATGAGGAGCCGCTTAACGGAAGCCGCCTGAAAGTCAGCTCTCGCAAGCTCGAAAACGGTGAGTTCTCGGTCAAATTTGACACCAACGGCAACATCACAAGCATCTGCACGCTTGAAGACGACCCGATCGAGTTTGTGAAGCCGGGAGAGCTCGCCAACGCGCTGCAGCTCTTCAATGACCAGCCCCTGTTCTGGGATGCCTGGGACATCGAAATCTACTCACTGGAGGAGCCCAACAACCTCGTCAAGGCAGACTCGGTCGATGTGGTCGAGAAGGGCCCCGTCCGGTCTGCGATCGAGGTCGTAAGAACGTTTGGTAAATCCACCATCCGTCAGCGGATCAGCCTCGGTCCGACACCAGGAATCCGGTTCGATACCTGGGTGGACTGGCACGAAGACAACAAGATGCTCAAAGTCGCGTTCCCGATGAACGTGAACACGCTTCGCGCTACGTTTGAAATCCAGTTCGGCAGTGTGGAGCGCCCCACCCATGACAACACCAGCTGGGACATGGCCAAATTCGAGGTCCCGTGCCAGAAGTGGTTCGACATGAGCGAGGGCGGCCACGGCGCAGCGATCCTCAACACCGGCAAGTACGGTTGTGATGTGAAGGACGGCGTGATGCGCCTCACGCTGCTCCGATCGCCAAAGGCTCCAGACCCGACCTGCGACATGGGTGAGCATCACTTCAGCTACGTCCTGCTTCCGCACTACGATCAGGTTCAGCACAGCGATGTCGTCGCGGCGGCCTACGCGATCAACGCGCCGGTCCGCGTGGCGAAAGTCAAGTCCGGAAAGGGCGCGGACGGCATGATTCCGCCGCTCTGCGCTGTCAGCAGCCGCAGTGTCGTGATCGAATCGGTCAAGAAGGCCGAGGACAGCAGCCATGTGCTTGTGAGGCTTTATGAGTGCCACAACACTCGGGGCCGGGCGGAGCTTTCCTGCGCCATGCCGATCAGAGGCGCCTGGTTAGCCGACCTGAACGAGACGCCAATCGAGGAGATAGAAGTGGATGAGGGGATGATCACTTTCGACTACAAACCGTTCGAAATCATCACTCTTTTGCTCAAGGTTTAGTCCAGGCACAAGCGGCCTGGGCTGGTATGCTGAAGTTTCGGGCCCGAGGCCCAGAGGCTAAGAAAATGGGCGAAAACATGGAGAAGTTCCGGCACTTGGATGGCAGCGAAGCTGTCATCGAGACCGAACACATCAAGATCACCTTCCAGCATGGCCACCCACAGGAGGTCGGCGTAAATGGAGCTCGAATTGAAGACGTGATCGATGTGCTGGTTGAAAAACTTCTCAACTTCCAGGGGCGCGATCTCGCCTGTGAAGAGAATGCCACGGCCTTGTACCACCTCGATCTCGCCCGCGAAGCGCTCATGCTGCGTCGACGACGCAGAGAGCAGCAGGGTCTCCTCGGTCTGACGGACCGCCACACTTCAGGCTAATCGATGGCACTCTCCGTCGAAGGCTGGACTCATCTTGAGCCGAAGGTGAAGACCCTCTGGCTCGTTCAAGCCGGGATATCCGGCGTCATCATGACGGTGATCTTTGGGGTGGTCGGCACAGTCATTCAGTCAAACGCCGATGAGAGTTTGACAGTCCCCGTCGCGCTGATCGGAATTGCAGTCGGACTCCTGCTCGGCGTGATCAAAGCGATCCTGACTGGCGTCAAATATGCTCACACAGGCTATCAGGTGGGCGATGATGACCTCGCCTACGCCTCGGGCATCTTCTGGCGAACACAGCGGTTTGTTCCCCGCGCTCGCATTCAGCACGTCGATCTCACCGCCGGCCCGATCGCGAGAAAGCTCGACCTCGTCGAGGTGAGCATCTCAGTTGGCGGGCAGCCTGGCGCGGCCATCACAATCCCGGGGCTCGCCGCAGATGATGGCGAGCGCCTGCGTCAGACCCTATTGAAGACGGCTGCCAAGCACGACGAGATGGATGATGGCCCGGGCGGCTCACCTGTGCCGGAGCCTCCTGTCTATCAGGAGCCGCCCGAAGTGAGCGAGGCAGGCGAGACCGATGAGCGAGCCTGACTTCCGGCGTCTTCACCCGGCATCGATCCTGATTGAGCTGGTCAAGGTCCTAAAAACGCTTTCATTCGTACTCCTCATTTTGGCGATGCAGTGCATGCGGGGCGCTCCGGGTGAACGAACAGAGATATGGTTCGCTCTTCTTGGTCTTGCTGGTGTTGCCTCCGCGTACATTCGGTACATCTCGTTCCGATACGCCGTGGTCGGTGGAAGCCTCATCATCCGCCAGGGCATCATCACAAAGAAGAATCGGACGATCCCCATCGACCGGATTCAGAACATCAACATCACCAAGTCGTTCATCCACCGCGTATTGGGCGTTGTGCAGGTTCAGATCGAGACAGCAGGGGGATCTGAGGCTGAGGCAGCCCTGCCGGCCGTCAACGAGGACGAGGCACAGGAGCTGAAGAGGCGCCTGCTGGTCAGTGACGCAGCTCCCCCTGTCGCGGGTGAAGTTCAGACAGATGGCCGCGTCCTCTATCAGGCGACACCCAAAGAGCTGTTTCTCGCTGGCGCAACCCAAAACCGAGCCCTTGCGATCATCGCCGGCTTCGGTGGTCTCGTCGGTGTCGCAGCCAACGCAGGCCTCATGAACGACAATCAGATCGTCGACGGCGTCAAGCAGGCGAATGCACCTTGGATGGCGTGGGGCTTCATTGCTGTCCTGCTGCTTCTTGCTGGATGGGCTCTTTCGATCGGCTCTGCTTTTTTCGTCTACTGGGGATTCGAGCTGACAGCACGTGAGGGGCGTCTCCGCAGGCGGTATGGGCTCGTTAATCAAGTGGAAAACGTCATCCCTCTGCGCCGCGTTCAGGTCGTGAGAATCTCTCAGACTTTGATCCAGAGGTTCATGAAGCTCTGCCAGATGCACGTTGAGACGGCCGGATCTTTCGCGAGCGGCAAAGCAGATAATGGCCAGCAGGCACAGAGCAGCACAAACTCTACTGTGAGCCCGCTGATGGAGATGTCGAGCGCAGGCTCACTGATTCACGAGATCCTGCCCGACCTAGACTATTCAGACAGAGAGTGGTCGGAGATCAGCAGGAAGACTGTCCTGCGGCATATGCGTTCAGCCATCATTTTCAGTCTGGTCGTCACGGGCGGCCTTTGGTTTGTGATAGACACATGGGCCTTGGCAGCTGTTCCGGCGGTGCTCGGCCTCGCCGCTTTAACCGGCTATTTGAGGCAGAGAACAGTCGGCTGGTCTATGAGTGAAGGGATTTTTGCCTCACGCTCCGGCGTGATGGGCAGGCAGCACCACTTTGCGCCGCTAAGCAAGGTCCAGTCAGTCACCGTATTCCAGTCACCAGCTCAGAGAGGGTTCGGGCTGGCAACGCTCACATTCCGGACGGCTTCAATGTCTGGAAGCGCAGCAGTAGAAGTTCTCGACCTTGAGGAAGAGACAGCGAACTCGCTGGCCGATCACATCAAGGTTGTCAGCAGCGAGCTGGCCTGGCTGAACCCCGACGGCTTCTAGGCCTCGAACTTGTAGCCGACACCGCGCACTGTGATCAGGTGGATCGGCTTTGACGGGTCCGGCTCGATGTGCCGGCGCAGCCAGCTGATATGAACATCGACCGTGCGAGGCTCCACGAAGGCGTCCTGCCCCCAGACTCTGTCAAGCAGCGAATCGCGTGAAAAGACCTGGCGAGGATGACCGGCCAGGAAATGCAGCAGTGCGAATTCCTTGGGCGAGAGATCGAGCTTTTTTCCTTCAAGTTCAGCGGCGTGGGTGCTTGGGCTGATTCTGAGGCCTGCGATCTCGACGTCGTCAGCTGAGTGATCCGTTGTGGCTCTACGCATCACAGACTTCACCCTCGCCCAGAGCTCTGCGAGAGAAAACGGCTTGACCAAGTAGTCGTCCGCGCCAATTTCCAGTCCTTCGACTCGATCCTCTTCCTGCGTCTTTGCAGTGAGAAAAATGATCGGAACCTGGCTGGTCTCGCGGATGGTTTTGCAGAGGTCGAACCCAGACTGGCCTGGCAGCATGACATCTAGCAGCAGAATATCCGGGCGGACCTGCTTGAAAAGCTGGAGGCCTTCTTCAGCCGTTGATGCCGTGAAGACGGAGCATCCCTCACGCCGGAGCTTGTGCTCCACAGCGTCGAGGATTCCCTGCTCGTCGTCTACAACAACAATCTTCACGAAGTGGCGATAATTTCGACGTTTGCTCGCGGCACGGTGACTTCCTCACCATCCTCGAGCTTAGCCGTAAGAACTCTCACGAGAGCACCAGACTCAACTGCCTGAAGTTCGGCGGGGAGGCCGGTGACTTCTGCGAGCTGACCAAAGTAGGGCTCGCGGATCACACGGATCGGCGTGCCTGGCTTGAGCTCAAGTGTCGCGTGCTCTGGAGGAACATCTCCGGCAGCGTGCTCGATGGGAGCGATCAGTTCAGGGCGGATAACGCCGGCTCTGATCTGGGTCGCACCATTGAGGCTTGCCCGCTTCCCTTCAATCGACTGCAGCAGCTCAAAGGTGCGCTGAGCCATGGCGAGCTGGCCGAAGCCTTCGGTGGCCACGATTGTGAAGTCGATCTCTTCTTGACCGGTGATCGCGACGCCAATTTCGTAGCCGAGAAGCTTGGTCAAGTCAACATCTTTGACCGCGCCAACAACGAGGCCTGATACGCCGATTTCACCGGCCTTTACCATGGCTTCGTAGGTCAGCCCGGAGCCGCCAACAAGCACCTTGCCCGCGTCGTCAGCCTGGATGTGCTCCGCGCCGAGAACTGTATCGTGGTCTGGTACGGCAATTCGGATGTCTCCGCTGCGCTCGCCGCCGATGCCGAAGATTCCCTGAACCATCGCGCCACGGGTCTCGACGGTGACGCCCTCTTCAGGGATCGTGTCGATGACCATCCCGTCTACATATGCCGTGATCGCAACGGGGATCGAAGGCTCTCGAACAAGGATGGAGCCTGTTACGGTCGAGATCGACTCGATCGTGCCTGTGAATTCTGAGTGGACTTCCTGCTTGAACCAGCCGAGGCCGAGGAGGCCTGCCGTCTCTGCGAGCAGCTGCCCTTTTTCGATCTCTGCTCCCACTTCCATGCTGAAGAAGTCGCCGATCTCCTTGGCTTCCACGCCCAGCTTCTCGCCGAGCTTGATCGTCTGGAGCATGCCCGGCAGCATCGCCTTGGCTACTTCAGAGTCGTGTTTGACCATCTGGCCTTTTTCGGCGAGCACTTCGCCTTTAATGGGAAGACGACGAACTTTCTGAACCACTGTGTCGCCGCTGACTGTCAGTCCTGGTGTATATGCGCTGCCCAACTGGGATGCCTCTCTGGTCGGCACGGAATGAACCGTACCAGTTGGCTATTTTAGCATGGCCAGGCAGCACCGGGACGCGACATTTGGCGCAGGTAAGATTCGATAAGTGAAAGCGGTCGCAAAGACGCAGCCAGCTGCCGGCGTTGAGATCATCGACGTCGAAGAACCATCCATTAGACCAGGCTGCGTAAAGCTGCGTCTTGAGCGGGCCTCCGTGTGCGGCACCGACCTCCACATCTATCAGTGGGATCCCTGGGCAGCAGGCCGCATCAAGCCCCCCAGAATCATCGGTCACGAGTTCTGCGGAACCATCACCGAGGTGGGAGAGGGCGTCACAGACCGCAAGGTCGGCGACTTCGTATCGAGCGAATCTCACATCGTGGCTCTCGATGATCCCGACTACATCCGGGGGGATGGCCACATCGCAAAGTCGACTCAGATTTTGGGCGTTGACGTTGATGGCGGCTTCGCCGAGTTCGCTGTGATCCCGGCGATGAACGCCCGGCTCACCGATGCATCTGTTCCCAGAGGCGTTGCCTCAATGCAGGATGCACTCGGCAACGCGGTCCACACAGCGATGGACGGCCCGATTGAAGGTCAGACGATTTTGATTTCCGGTCTCGGTCCGATCGGGCTCTTCGCCGGTGCGATCTGCAAGTGCCTCGGCGCGAAGAAGGTCTACGGAACTGAGGTTTCGCCCTACAGAATTGAACTTGGCGAGCAGATCGGCATCGACCGTGTCATCAACCCAACCAAGGAGGACCCTATGGAGGTCCTCGGCCGTGAAGAGCCGGGAGGAGTTGACGGCGTCTTGGAGATGTCCGGTCATCCTTCCTCCCTCAAGCTGGCGATTGAAGCGACCCGCCCCGGCGGCAGAATCAGCCAGCTCGGAGTGTTCAAAGAGAACCATCAGGCGATCGACATGAACCAGCTGATCTTCAAGGGTCTGCGGTTCCAGGGGATTGTCGGTCGGCGACTCTGGGAGACCTGGGATCAGATGCACTGGCTGCTGACAGAAAAGGGCCTCGACGTGACCCCGATCGTCACACACGAGATGCCATTCACAGAGATCGAGAAGGCGTTTGGGATTCTTGAGCAGGGCGAAGCCGGAAAGATCGTTCTGACGTTCTAGCCGCCGCCACCACCGCGTTTGCGGCGGCCGCCGCTGCGGCTTGTCGGCTGAGGCCGGCTCAGATCCTGGGTCTGGAGATAGTCCTTGCGATGCTTCATCGCACTGATCAGCTCGTACTCGATTGCTGAAGCATCCGCAAGCTCAGTGATGCCGTAGTCCGCCATCATGTCGGGCAGAAGCTCATCCAGATCGCCAAACCCTCCTGTCTGGACCTTGCGGTCCATGATGGTTGCCAGGCCAGCTTCAGTCTTGAAGATTTCGCCGATGGTGACGGCTTGGAGCTCGCCGTCAATCTCCACCTCGAAGGTCATCTCCTCAGGGTAGTAGAGGTTTCTGGCTGTGACCAGCTGAGCCATGCGGAACTCTTCGCAGAGCTGTCCAGCACGCTGGAAAACAGCCGGGAATCGCTTGTCAGCGATGATCTTGTTGGCCGCTTCAGGGCCGGTGAATTCGAGGCCGGTAATCGGGTCGAGCGCAGCTAGCAGCCCGTCATCAGTGACATCAAGCCCCATCTGCTGGAAATTGTCGTGGTAGGCCTCTGGGTTGTTGGCCTTCATGGAAAGAAGAACCTGTCCCAGGCTGTGGCCGCCTTCGTTGAGGCACGCAAACTGGATGAATCCGATGGACACATGGCCCGTGTCGTACGTGTTGACTGCATCGAATCCACCCTCAAGAATCGAGACGGCCTGCATGATTCGCTGCTCTGATTCTGAGATTCCAGCGCCTCGGAAAAGCGCGTCAATCTGCTCGGCGGGAAGTGTCTTGACCCGACTTCCAGAGCTGCGTACACCATCCTGATGCCGGTAGTAGGCCCAAGCGTTCGGCACGCGGACACCGCTCGTGTAGGCGAGCTTGGTTCCGTCATGGAACGAGATGCGGTGCTCATAGGGCTGAACCGGTTCGTAGAGCATTGGCGGCGCACCGAACTGCTCTTTCAGGTCGCGCGGCATCTGGTCAGGCTTCGGTGCCGGGGCGTATTCTGCCTTCACTTTGTTGCCAACTTCAGCCGCATTCCTATCGGCTGCATCGGCGGCCGCGACTCCCCTGTCATACGATCCTCGGGTGTCGAGCCATTTTCGCCATCGACTGCGGATTGCGGCCTTCTCTTCCTTCAGGCTCTCTTCCGCGTCTTTGTCCACGCGGAGGCTTTTATAGGCAAGGTAGATCCACTCAGACCCTTCAACCGTCGGCCTGGTCTTCCAGGAGCCTTCAGTTTTTGCGGACTCCGGCAGGCCTGCATCATACGTGCCTTGAGTGGACCAGTAGGTCATCACTTCGGCGCGAGATTCCGGCGAGAAGACGGGGCCTTCCTCGACCGGCGAAGATCCGTAGGCTGCCGCTGCAGCGGCGGTGATGATGAGCAGAGAGCGCATGCCTTTCATTAATCTCGGCTCCTTAGGCCGAAGGCTGAAGAGGATTATATCGAAACGAGCACCCTTAAAGCGAAAAAGTCCAGCCGAGATCGGCTGGACTTTTCAACTTGGATTTCTGCTATCGGTCAGACTTTGCGAGCGGCCTTGATGCGAATCATGGCCCTGTCGAGCGCGTGCCGAGCCTCAGTGCGGGTCATGCCCGTCTCTTCGCCTCGGAGTGTCTTGCGCGCCAATTCCAGCTCAGATTCTGCAGCTGAGATGTCGATCTCGTGTGCCAGATCGGCTGAGTCTGCCAGAACGATGACGCTGTTCTCGCTCACCTCAAGGAAGCCGCCAGAAACAGCAATGTAGTGCCGCTGGCTCTGCAGATCGACGTACTCAACAAGCCCGTGCTTGAGCGCAGCGATCAGAGGCTCGTGACCCGCGAGGATACCGAGAGCTCCTTGATGTGCCGGCGCGACCAGGGATGAGACGTCTCCTTCGAAGATCGTCCTATCCGGGGCTGCGACTGAGAGATGAAACTGCGACATATTGCCTTAGGCCTTCAGCTTTTCAGCCTTTTCGTAGACGTCGTCAAGACCGCCACAGTAGAGGAATGCCTGCTCAGGAATCTCATCCAGCTCACCGGATGCGATCTTCTTGAAGGCTTCGACTGTGTCTGCAACGCTGACATATCGGCCAGGGTTGCCTGTGAACTGCTCAGCAACAAAGTTCGGCTGGGACATGAATCGCTCGACCTTTCGAGCTCGTGCGACCAGCATCTTGTCCTCGTCGCTCAGCTCGTCAATGCCGAGAATTGCGATGATGTCCTGCAGCTCTCTGTAGCGCTGCAGAATCTGCTGAACCTGTCGTGCAACAGCGTAGTGATCTTCGCCGACAACTCGTGGGTCGAGGTTCTTCGAAGTCGATGCGAGCGGGTCAACAGCCGGGTAGAGACCCTTGGAGGCGATGCCTCGATCAAGGTAGACGTAAGCGTCAAGGTGAGCAAACGTCGTAGCCGGAGCGGGGTCGCTCGGGTCATCAGCAGGGACGTAGACGGCCTGCACGGAAGTGACCGAACCCTTGTTGGTCGAAGTGATGCGCTCCTGCAGGAGTCCCATCTCAGTCGCCAGTGTCGGCTGGTAGCCAACAGCGGAGGGCATTCGGCCGAGCAGCGCCGAAACCTCGGAGCCTGCCTGGACGAATCGGAAGATGTTGTCGACGAAGATCAGAACGTCTGAACCGACTTCGTCGCGGAAGTACTCCGCCATTGTGAGAGCTGTCAGAGCGACTCGGAGGCGGGCTCCTGGAGGCTCGTTCATCTGACCGAAGACCATGGCGGTCTTGTCGATAACGCGCTTTTCAGAACCGTCCTGGTCGGTGAAGGTGGTCTCCTTCATCTCTCGCCAGAGGTCGTTGCCTTCTCGGGTTCGCTCGCCGACGCCAGCGAACACTGACACGCCGGAAGCTTCCACAGCGATGTTTCGAATCAGCTCCTGAATCAAAACTGTCTTGCCGAGGCCAGCACCACCGAAGAGTCCAATCTTGCCGCCCTTGTTGAAGGGGATCAGCAGGTCGACAACTTTGAGGCCTGTCTCCAGGAGCTCAACTTTGACGCTCAGGTCAGTGAAGGAAGGGGGCTCGCGGTGAATTGGGTTGCGAGAAGCATCCTTGACGTCGCCTTCGTTGTCGATCGGGTCGCCAAAGAGGTTGAAGACTCGGCCGAGAGTTGCCTCGCCAACCGGCACTGAAATCGGTGCACCTGTGTTCTGAGCGTCAATGCCGCGGACGAGTCCGTCGGTTGAGCTGAGAGCGATGCATCGGACGACATCATCGCCCAGGTGTTGAGCAACTTCGCAAGTCACATCGATCTTTCGCTCTTCGCTCTTGATCGTAACTGCGTTGTAAATCTCGGGGAGGTTTTCCGCGTCAAACCGGACGTCCACAACGGGGCCGGTGACCTGAACAACTGTTCCAACGTTCGACATAGGGTGGTCCTGCAACGGCCGGGCACACCCCGGCCAAAATCCGGGCGAATTATACCTATGGGTTCCGGCCTCCCCTGGGGGTCCTGGGCGGGCCAGGGGGCCCTTGGTCTGATGCCGATTCTCGCTAGAAGCCGAACAGCTCTCGGATCTGAGGCGGGATGGAGATCGCCTTCATTTCTGAGCCGACGAAAACGTGCCAGGTGTAGGCCTTCGTCACTGCCTTGTCCGTTTCCGTATTGAATATCTCGTAGACGAACTTTATCGAAGCCCGCTTGATCTCTTCCACCTGTATCCGGACCTCAATCAGGTCGTCGTATTTGATCTCTCCGCTGTACCGAGTCCAGACTTCGACGACTGGAAGCTTGTAGCCCATCTCCTCCAGCTGCTTGTACGTGAAGCCATGGTCGCGGCACCATTTGCCGCGGGCCTGCTCAAACCAGAGCATGTAGTTGCCGTAATAGGCGTGGCCCATCTGATCCGTTTCGCCGTAGCGGACACGGATCGGTTCGATGCTGACTGGCGGCTCGTTCATTTTCCTTCGATGATCTCCACGTCACTATAGAGCCTCAGGCCTGTGTGGTCAGGATAGATGATCTCTTCGGCTACGAATCCACGTCCATCCGGCGTCAAAAAGATCGATCCAGAGTGTGTCAGGTTCTCTCCCGCTCGGAATCCCAGCGTGATCTCCTTGACCTCCTCTTCTCCAATCCGGCCCCTGCTGCCTCGGTTGAATTCCAGCATCGCCCCTTCAACCTCCTCGTCACCCACCAGCTCCTTTAGGCGCTTCGACAGCTTTATCGGCTTCGGTTCTGCCAAAAGCGACTTCGCGTAATCGCTTCCGCTCAGGAATGAGAAGAGGATTCCTGCACAGGCCTCCCAAGCAGGACTCACTCCCCTTGGCTGTCGATACTTATGCTCAATGGTGCGGCCTGTTCGGTAGATCAGCTTGACCTTGTCCCCGTTTGAATCCCAAGTTGGCGGAGCCGTTCCTGACTCTGTCAGGGTGGTCCTGAGGATGAAGGCGCCCCCTTTTCTCCAGCTCAGCTTCTGCTGGAAGGTCCCCATGAAAAACAGGGAGCTGTCCCAATGAGTAATCGTCGCTTCGCACGACTCGGCTTTGCTGAGGCGAGCAAAGATCGCCTGCAGCTCCTCACGCGGGGTGGGACCATCCATGATCGCCGCCGCTAAAATCGCCGAGAGCATCTGCTTCAATTTACCGCGTGTTTGCCGTTCTCAGGATTCCGGCGTGGTAGTCTTAATTCCTTCGTAGGTCTATCCATGGACGGAAAACAGCCCTGCATCCAGCTTCACAGAGTCAGCGTCGTGTTCAGCGACGAAGTGGCTGGGCTTCGGGATGTCTCCCTCAGAATCGAGCGGGGCGAATTCATCTACCTGTGCGGGCAGACGGGCAGCGGCAAGTCGACGCTCCTCAAAGTTCTCACTCGTGAGGTCGCCCACACTTCCGGCAAGGCCTTGATCGATGGGCGTGACCTTGCCGAGGTAAAGCCGACCGATGTACATCTCCTGCGGAGGGAGATGGGGATCGTCCCTCAGGATTTTGCACTTCTGCCCAACAGGCGGGTCTGGGAGAACGTTGGATATGCCCTGAGAGCCATCGGCAAGACACGAAAAGAGGTCCGGCATCGTGTTCCTGAGATTCTCGAGCAGGTGAACATCCTTCATCGAGCGGATGCCTATCCGGCAGAGCTGAGCGGCGGCGAGCAGCAGCGAGTCGCAATTGGGCGGGCGATGATCAGCAGCCCCCCTCTGCTGATTGCAGACGAGCCGACTGCTAATCTCGACTTGGAGCACTCCATGGGAATCATGGAGCTGCTTCGGAATCTCAACGCAAAAGGAACAACGGTGATCGTCGCCACGCACGACATGCCGATCGTTGAGAGGTTCCCGGCACGGGTGATCAAGATGGAATTCGGCCGCGTCTATCGTCCGGACGATGAGGAGCGTGGTGATGCTTGATCGCGTTGAGTTCCTGATTTCTGAAGCCTGGTCTTCGCTGAGGCGTAATGTCTGGATGACATTCGCAGCCGTCACGACCGTGGCGATGGCGCTCTACATTCTTGGGAGCCTTGGATTTGTCTACACCTTCATATCCGGCCACCTCTCCAAGCTCAACCAGGACTTCAAACTGAGCGTGTTCTTGGTTGACGGGCTCGATGAGGAGCAGATGCAAGCCTCCGAAGCGGCAATTCTCGCGATTCCTGGCGTGACATCTGTCGACTTTGTGTCGAAAGATCAAGCGTTCTTGACGTTCCAGGAAGCCAACCCAGACATCCCGCTCGACGACTTCAAGAACGATAATCCCTTCCCAGACTCCTACGAAGTCCAGCTCGAAGGGATTGAAAAGGCTGCCAAGATTGCTGAGTCTATCGAGGAGATGGAGGTGATCGACGAGGTGAGGGACGCCAGCGACCTGCGTCGTCTGCTCGTTCAAAGCCAGTCGATTCTGCGGCTGCTAGGTGTCGTAACAGGCGGGCTGATGCTGTTGACGGGCGGCGTGCTGATCTACAACACAATCGTCTTGACCATCTATGCCCGCAGGAAGGAGCTGTCGATCATGAAGCTCGTCGGTGCTGCACGATCGTCGATTTCCGGCCCTCTGATCATCGAAGGGGCTGTACAGGGCGCAATTGGTGGATTACTTGCGGCTCTTCTGCTCAGTCTCACGTTACAATCAGTAGACGCAATGGCGCGAAGCCTCAATGCGTTGGGTGGAATTGAGCCGACTTCGACCAAGACGCTCGTGCTGATCCTCACCCTGTGTGGAGCATTCTACGGAATGATCTGTTCGATTTGGGCGGTAAAGAGACAGGTGGAAAGAGCATGAGGAGCACAGCTGCAGTCGGTCTTTTCGTGATTCTTGTTCTGGGTGCGTTCGCCCAGTCAGAGTCCGGGCTGAACAAAGACCTGGACTCGGTCCAGCGAGAGCAGGCAGAGATCCGCAGGCAGCTTAACAAGGCCCGGACCGAAGAGAATCGTGTCTCCAGGGATATCCGAAGAGTGGACGGCCAGATGCATGGCATCCAGGGGTCTCTTCAGGACACAAGGCGGCAGCTAAGGGCCAGAAAGGACGAGCAGGCGAGACTGGCCGAAGAGCTCGTCACAGCCGGAGAGCTGATGGATACCTCCCGCGAGAGGATCAAGACACGACTAAGATCGATGTACAAGCACGGGGAGGACTCCTCCCTCATGGTCTTGATGGGATCGGAGGACTTTGCATCGTTCGCATCCAGAAAATCGATGCTGGAGCGGATTGCCAAACGGGATCGCGAGCTCTTTGAGCAGTCGAAACAGCTGCGGCAAGAGATCGCGAAGAAGAAGAGTCGCCAGGACGAGGCCGTTAGGCTCGCGGCAGAGCTGGAGCTCAAGCAGGCCTCTCACCTGATCGACTTGAGAGGCGCGAGAAGCGAGAAGGCCTCGATCGTAAAGGACCTCAAAGCCGATCAGAAGGCGTTCGCAAGAGAGCTTGCCGAGCTCGACCGAGAGAGTTCGAGAATCGAGGCCGCGCTGGCTTCGTATCATAGGAGCTCAGGCGGGTCCGGTCCGGTCCACTCCGGGAAGTTCCTTCGCCCCGTCGGCGGAAGGGTCTCCAGCAGTTTTGGGATGCGCAACCACCCGATTCTACGAAAGCGGCGGATGCACAACGGCACCGACTTTGCCTCCCCGACTGGCACGGCCATCAGGGCCGCAGGGGCCGGCAAGGTCTATTCGGCTGGCTGGCAGCGAGGATACGGGCATACGATCATGATTGACCATGGCGGCGGAATCGTGACTCTCTACGCCCACTGCTCACGCATAAGCGTTAAAAAGGGTCAGGTCGTGGCGGCTGGGGATACGATCGGAGCAGTCGGCAGTTCTGGGCTGGCAACTGGCCCGCATCTCCACTTTGAGGTCCGCATCAAAGGAAAGCCCGTGAATCCCACCGGCTACCTTTAGCCTGTCTCCCGCTTTCGGTAAGATGTGAATCTCTCAACGAGGCACTCGATTGGCAATAAGCACCAGTGACTTTCGCAACGGACTCTGCATTTACGTGAGCGGAGAAGTCCACCAAATCATCGATTTTCAGCACGTCAAGCCAGGCAAAGGCGGCGCATTCGTGCGCACCAAGCTCAAGAAGCTGAAGTCGGGCAACACCATTGAAAAGACCTTCCGCGCAGGCGAGCGCATGGACGATGCATTCCTAGAAAAGGTCAATTATCAATACCTGTACCGCCAGGGAGATGAACTCATTCTGATGGACCTTGAGTCGTACGAACAGATTCCGATCAAACCTGCTGACCTGGGCGATTCCGTCAAGTACTTGAAGGAAGAGATGGAGCTCGTCGCCATGCAGGCAGACGGGGAGACGTTGGGCTACGAACTGCCGAACTTCGTTGAGCTTGAAGTGACCGAAACCGATCCAGGATTCAGGGGTGACACGGTCAGCGGGAGCAATAAACCCGCTACACTTGAGACTGGCGCAATTGTCCAGGTTCCTTTCCACATCAAGCTTGGAGAAGTCGTCAAGATCGATACGCGAACCGGAACATATCTGGAACGCGTAAAGAAGTAGGAGCCGTTCTTAAAAGGGTGCCAGGGTCAAATGAGCGATAAAGAAGGCAAAAAGAAGATTGAAATGAGCGACAACGTCGCCAGCGTTTTTGACGCTACGGCACGCCTGCTCATGACAGTAGGAGGGCTCGCCGCTGCAGGCGGAATCGGTTTTCTCCTCTTCACGCTCTTCCGCGGAGTCGATGGGGACGCCGCTCAGATTGCAGCGAACATCGACACCTTTGGCACCGCAGCAATTATCGGCGCGATCGCTTTCAGCCTCGGCGCCGCCTGGACTTTCTGGGCAGAAGAGATCCTTGGCGCCATCCTGCTGATCCTTGCCGCGGCCCTCTACTTCTCTCCAGTCTATCTGCCGATGACCGGTGCGCCCAGCACTGATGCTCTTCAGCCGGTCTACGATTCGATCCGGGACTGCGGCATATTCCCCGGCATCCTCGGCATCATTGCGCTGTTTTCGGAAGGCTACTCTAGGCTCAGGCTTCGCTTCCAAGAGGGATCTCGAGCAGACCATCTCAAGATCGGCAAAGGCGTCAAAGAAGAGAAGGACATCCGCAACGTGTTCCTAGGCAAGTGCTGGCAGCTCCCCTACTGCCGCAAATTTGTCAGAGAACGCTGCCCGATCTTCCACGCTAAGCGAACTTGCTGGAGCGAACGCGTCGGCTGCATGTGCGAAGAGAGCGTGATCCGAAACGCGATGGAAGGCAATGTGATTCCGGCTGATTCAGTTGCAGCCTCGAAGTACATTCCGAGCAATCCGAAGCTCACACCTGGCCAGAAGGCAGACCGATGCCGTCAGTGCGTTATCTACAACGAGCACCAGAAGCACAAATACCAGCTGATGATCGGCGGGGCAATCGTTCTCACCATCGGAAGCTACGTGGGTGTTCGCGGGCCAGCAGGTCAGACCGTCAAGCGTGTGCTTGTCAACGCAGATGATGCGATAAGCCAAGCGACTTTCAGCGCCGAAAAAGTCCAGACAGACGCCTCGAAAGGCACTTCAATCGAGGGTGGAATGATCCCCTACCATGAGATCCTCGTCGCAGTGATGTTCCTGGTCGCCTTCGCCTACGCTGTCCGGTTCATCGAGTATTTGATCTTCAAGATGAAGATCTAGCCGTATGTCAGCTGAGCGGCGCACCATCGAACTCAGCGGGGCCCACGGCGAGGGCGGCGGAGCTCTTGTCAGAACGGCCCTCGCGATGAGTGCCCTCACCTTTCAGCCGGTGAGAATTCAATCGGTTCGCGGCGCGATGCGCGTCCCTGGCCTCACCCCTGAAGAGCTCGCCATCATCGAGGCACTCGCGGTCAGCACAGACGCGGATGTCGCTGGCGCTGAGCTGGAATCTACGGAGCTGACCTTCAGCCCTCGGCGGCAGCCTCGTGCACTACGGCAGAAGATCGATCTCTCCGTATATGACCGAGGAAAGGTCAATGGCAGCGCTGTGATCGTCTTGGAGGCGCTGCTGCCCGTTCTCTCGCGAACTGGGGCTGTCTCAAGCGTCAGGCTGCGCGGTGAGACGCATTGCCAAGGGGCGCTCAGCTTCGATGGATTTGAACGCTCCACGCTGCAGGCGCATGCCGAGCAGGGGATGGGCGTCAGCGTATCACTCGGTTCGGCGGGCATTGGGCGCGGCGGAACTGGCGAAATCAGCAGTGAGATTGAACCCTCACAGTTTGCGCCCCTGGTCTGGAAAGAGCGTGGCCGCCTGCTTGAATCTGGGGCGACCGTGACCTATTCAGACTTGAACCGAGGCCAGGTCGATGAGATTCTCGGTGAGGCCGAGGACAAGCTCGGAAAGCTGGGGCTGATGCGGAATGCGGAAGAGCTGTCCGTAAGGTCAAATCATGCGGGGGCGAGCCTCACGTTCTGGGCGAAATACGAATCTGGACAGGGCAGCTGTACTGCAGTCACCGATCGCGGTCTACACGCGACCGAACTCGTACGGTCGGTGAGCGACGAGATGCAGCGCTGGCTCATGTCAGACGCAACCGTCGATGAGCACCTGGCTGATCAGATCCTGCTGGCGGCAGCGTTTGCTGAAGGAAAAACGACGTTCACGACGCCCTGCGTCACGAAGAGGATCACCACGATGTCGTGGGTGATTAAGCAGTTCCTGCCGGTCAGACTGACCATTCTTGGCAGAGAGGGAGAGCGAGGCACCGTCACCACTGAAAGGTGAGTGGTGAGCCGTCAGGGACTTGAACCCTGGACCCACGCCTTAAAAGGGCGTTGCTCTACCAACTGAGCTAACGGCTCGCCTCGGAGCGGAATGATACCATCGGGCCCGGAGGCGTCCGGGCCCTAAGTTTTCGCGGGTGGTCAAGTAGCCACTGTCAACTTATCGCCTGCCGCCAGAGTGAGCTCTTGGTCGAAGATCAAGCGAACTGGTTCCGCTCCTTGAACGTATGCTTCTGACTTGATAAGCCTCCCGTTGACCTGGGCCAGGGGTCGTCGACCGGGCTGCACACTTGGAATGAGCATCTCCTTCAGATTGAGCGATCCATGCTTGACCTGAAGCTCTGCCTCATAGCCATCATCAGTCTGCTGGCTGTACGACCCCCAGCCCTCAGCGCCGATCCAGGCGCACTTGAAATCGTCTGCGTCAATCTTCGGAGCAAATCCGATGACCCCCTTCGGGCCGTGGTGATAGAACCCACACGCCGATATGTACACACCGTGCGAGGCCATCGACCTCGCGTAGTGCGTTCCGCACTCGATCTCATTGAACGGGTTTCGCTTGTGGCCTTGATACCGATCGTGGACAGACTTGCAGATCGCAAGACTCTCATCGACCATCCCTTCATGCATCATGTGAGCCGCGACCTGATACTCGAAGCCGTGCATGCACTCGTTGAAGTACATCGCGGCCCAGGCTTCCCCGCCCTCGCCGACTGCAGCTTCAGTGCCGCCGTTTGGCCAGGAGCACATGACGAGGCCGCCTTCGCCCGGCATTGCATACCAGCGGCCGCCATTGATCGTGTCGTTGATTTTTTCGCGGTAAGGGCCGACGTCCGGGAGGAAACTGTAGCGCCAGAGCGAATTGAGCGCGGACTTAGTCTCCTTCTTCGGGAGAACATCGCCGAGCCCAACCTGGTGCGCCCAGCTCTGGCCGAACACCTGATCGATGTGGCAGCCAGGGCCCGTGCCGTTCGATTCGCGATGGCTCATGTCCTGGTTGTGGATAAAGAACTCGCCGTTGTAGAGCTCATCTTTGAACTTGCCCTGGCCTCTTTCCAGGATTCGCTCACAATCTCTTGCGAAGCTTTCATCTTCCATCTCGGTCGCCATCTCTTTGCCAGCGGCGAGCACGGCCAGGTAGAGCGAGGTGATCCAGGCCATCGGCCCCCACCAGGTCGCGTCGAGGGTGTTGTACTGACGGCCCTCGAAGATCCCATCTCGGCCGCCATCCTGGTCGATCATGTGCTGAATCGACTGCTTCAGTCGCGGGTAGATCGACTTCAGATACTTGGTGTCCTTCGACATCAAGTGCTCGCGGTACGCCCTCAGGATAACCGTGCACTGTCCATCGTGAGCGACGTGCGTAGCGGCCTCTCCTCGGTAGTCGATAGCGCCGTCTTCGTTCCAGGCGACTCCGAAATCAACCTGCGTTCGCAGGCTGCGCTCCAGCTCAGGGAACACACGGCCTGACGACTGCGCGTAGCCCCAGACATGAGTGCACGTGCCGGCACAGCAGTAGTTGCCCTCCCAGCCATAGAACCGGTCGTTGCTGAACCGATAGCAGGTGGATGAGGCGAGGATCGACGTGTTGATAAATGTGCGCTCCAGGAACCACTGCGGCAGCGTGCTGTCGTGCCACGTGTCGCGCCAGAGCTCAGTCTGCTCTCTCTGTTCAGCAAAGGCTGACGCGGCCTGCAGTCCGGCATCCATTGCTGAATCTGACTGCTTGGCGTACCATCGGTCCAGCTTCTGAATATCGGTCACGAAGCCCAGCGAATCACGCCACGGGTTCGCAAAATGCCAGGCGAGCACGAATCTGAACTCTTCGGTCGTGCCGGGAGCGATCGTCTTGGTGCTCTTGACCGCTCCGACAGGCAGTTCGTGGTCCAAGGGTGCTGAGTAGGCATCCCTCTCTTCGTTGTTGGCATCGGCTAGACCGATTCCGCCCTCCGCGAGCAGCGCCATCGTGCCCCAGTCGCCTTGCCGGCCCGCAACGAACGGTTCGCTGCGAGGCTCGTCGGTCTGAATAATCTCGCCGATCGAAATCTGACCCCAGCCACCCTTTTCGGCGTCCACAATCTGCAGCTGAGCACTCTTGCCGACATAGGAAGAGACTCTGAAGCTCGCCCATTCCATGCGGTTTGAGCTTTTGCCGGTCTGGCTGGCAGCCTCTTTCCCGTCGATCAGCAGCCGCATGCAGGTTCGATCTTTGTGATTGCCGCCGCCGATCCTGAAGCTGATCCAATCGCGTTCGATCTTGAAGGGGCTGCCGGTCAGGGCCCCAACGTGCTGGTCAGCTACACCGACGTCTTCGCCGTTTCGCGTCTCGTGCGTGTTGACGATGTACTTCGTGGTCGCAGCAACCTCACCCATGTAGTCGGGCAGATCCTCCGCCAGTTGAGGCCCTGTTCCAAATGCTGTGCCTTCGACAGTCCAGCCTTCGTAAGTTCCGCTGCTCCAGTCCTCAACGAGGATTTCCTTGCGGGCCGCGGAGCCCTTCTTCGGAGGATTGATCTCCGCTTCCAGCGAAACGCCAGACCAGCCATTGCCACTGAACGGCTTGTTGACTCGATGCCCATCCGCCTGGTTTCCGGAAAAGGAGAGGACGCGATTCTCCAGCCACCCGCGAACATCGGCGGTGACGGGCTCATCAGACGTGTTTGTCACTTTGTAGACAAAACAGGTGACTGGCTGGCTGGACAGTTCTGTCTCCAGCGGTGAGAACGGTGAGTAGGCTTCGAGCTCGATTTCGAGAGGGCAGCCGCCTTTTTTGAAGAAAATCTCAGAAATTGGATACTGGCCTCGGAAGGTGACATCGCTGAATCCTGACCCGTCCAGATTCGCCGATCCGGAGCTCGATTTGCTCTTCCAGGACACATTGAAGCCCTGCTGCACGATCGACTCAGGCTTGAGCGGCTCCACGTAGACCGAGTCATTGCGCGTGTTTCCTGGCTGATTGAAGATGTCCCAATGCCAGAGTCTGCCGTCGCCACTCAAGTAGAGCTGGCCCGTGCAGAGCCCGCCGACCGGCATGCCGATGTAGGTCAGGTCGTCGCCTTCATAAACCGTTGGCCGACCGCGTCGACGCAGCATTTTGAAGTCAGATTCGGTCAATCCCTTGTCTTCAGGGGCTCTGAATTTCTTGACTTGGGGTTGGGAGGATCCAGCCAGCACCTTTAGTGGCGTGAGTCCTGCTGCGCCCGCTGCGGCTGTCATCTTGAGGACATCTCGTCTGCTCGGCTGGGATTCTGACTTCTTGGAACCGCTCATCTTCAGCTCGATCATGGCTCACGACTGGGTCCAAGTCAAGCTCCACCCTAATGAAATT